>JAILDD010000005.1 GCA_024689605.1 Lachnospiraceae bacterium | reverse complement strand
GGATAACAGAGAATACAAGATCCGTCTGGAACAGATATCATCATTGGCAGCGGAAAATGATTTTAAAAAAGCTGTAAGAATAGCGGACCGCATTGACTGGAGGCGTGTTCCTGCAGATATGTCCACTCTCATGCAGATCAGTCAGCTTTACCGTGTGTCCGGCAGGTCAGATGAAGCGGTGGAGATGCTTCGCCTCGCATATAAAAACAACAAGAAAGCAAAGAAGCGTCCGAATAAAAAGATAGTATATGCTCTCTGTGATCTCTATCTTGAGAGGGGCGATACCGATAATGCGGAAAAGACCTATCGTCTGTATAAGAATCTGGATCCGGATAGCATAGAGAAGCTGATACTCCAGTACCGGCTGGTGGAACTGTGCGGAGGTTCACTTAAGTCACAGATAGATATTCTGAAGCAGATGCATAATTTTGCACCATCACATCCCGAGTGGCGTTACCAGCTGGCGTACCTTTATCATAGGGCCGGTGCAACAAGGGAGTGTGTGGAGACCTGTGATGATATAGTGAGATGGTTTTTCAAGGGGCCTGTTGTAATAAAGGCTTTGGAGCTTAAAATGCTTCATGAGCGTCTTACGCCTGAACAGCAGCGTATTTTTGATGTCCGCAACGAGGCTGAGCTTAGTAAATATGAAACGGACGATTATTCCACTGAATATTATGACGACGGAAGCGGTGACGAGACCGAGGAAATACAAGTCAAGCTGATAGATCAGGATAAGTTCAATACAGTAAATCTTTCCAGGGAGCTGGCCGCATCCATGGCTGAGCTCCTTGCGGGAGAGGAAGAGGGTAAGGCTGCAGTCCGTGACAGAAAGAGGCGTTCAACAACCAGAAAGATCGTTCAGCCGCTCATGGATGAGCAGGATGATTATCCCTATGATGACAGGGACGGATATTCTGAGGATGGATACCGTGGGGAAGAATATGCGGATGAGCGTTATGACGGGGAAGGCTATCAGGATGACCGGTATGCGGAGGAAGGATATGATGGCAGTGGCTATCAGGATGAGCGTTACCCGCAGGAGGCATATCAGGACGACCGGTATGCGGACGGACAGTATGCTGAAGACGGTTATGCAGAGGATCAATATGCTGACGGACGCTATGCTGAAGAAGGCTACGGCGATGAAAACTATGATGACCGTTATCAGGATAACGGTTATGCAGCGGAAGACTGTCAGGATGATGGTTATGTGAATGAGCCGTATGCAGAAGACAGCTATCAGGAAGAAGGACAGCAGGGAACCGGCGGTTATCAGGATGACCGGTATGCAGAAGCTGAAGGTCCCACTTTCTTTGAAGACAGGACAAATGAACTGGTTATAGATGTTCCGCCTGCCGGGCTTAATCCCGGATATGTGGCAGTGCCGGTAGGTGTGGCCGCAGGCGCAGCTGTGGCGGGTGCTGCAATGGGCGAAAAAGCGGTGGCAGCAGATGCGGAAGAGGAATCTTCAGGAGAGTATACCGGAGAGTATGCCGATAACGAAGTGCCGGCTGAGGAAGTTCAAGATGATGCTTACGAGGGTGCTCATGATGAAGAGCCTGAAGTGATCGAAAAGCCTGCAAGACGCAGCTCGGCAGTCCGTGTGCTCCGCACGTCAGGAAGATACGGAGACTCTTCCATCTTTACCCAGGGTGAAGATGGCCAGATGAATTTTGATATGGACAGGGCGCTTACGGAGAAGCAGATCACAGGTCAGCTTACTATAGAAGAGGCGCTTGAGAACTGGGATGTGAGGAAGGATAGTGCAGACGAGCTTATCCGCCTGGATACTGAAAAGCGTATCCTTGACAGCACGGGCCCTATTTTTGCTGAATTTGAAAAGCAGGTAAAGGAGAGCATAGCCCGTCATACAGAGCCGGAGCCTCCTTTGGGAGTTGCGGACAGGATTTTTGAAGATAAATATTCTACCGCAGGGATTGATCTGGTTCCGCTGGATAAGTATATGGAAGAACACGAGGACCCTGAAAAAGAAGCAGTAAGTGAATCCGAAGAAGTCAGGGCTGAAGATGCTGATACATACGGATCTGATGAAGCCGGGGCCGGAGATGCTGAGGCTGAATCGGATAATGAAAACTACGATGCTGAAGCTGAATCGGATAATGAAAGTTATGAGGCTGAGAACGCAAATGAGCTGGAAGATGCGGAATCCGGGGCTGCATATGAGGAGGAGTATCCGGCAGATCCCGAAGAAAGTGACTATGAAGGCGTATCCCAGGATACCCACGGCACCACTATATGGAAGGAAGTAGATGCTGCGCTTCAGGCTGACAGGGAAGCTGCAAAGAGCGCAGAGCCAGAACCTTTGGAGGAAGAAAAAACCGAAGGTGTGCCTCAGGATACCCACGGTACTACCATATGGAAAGAAGTAGATGCTGCGCTTCAGGCTGAAAAGGCAGCGGCAGAAATGGCTGAGACGGCGGCAGATGCCGGTGAGGCGGTGGTGGAAACCGCACTTGATGCCGGAGAGGCAGCAGCGGAAACCGCCGCAGCCGGAGTGCTGGCAGCGGGAACTGCAGGCGCAGTGACTGAGGCAGCTGAGATAGGAGAAGCAGCAGCGATAGGCACAGCAGCTGCAGAAATGGGTGTGGCAGCGGCTGAAGCTGTTACGGATATTGCAGATTCCGCAGCAGATGTTATAGAAGAGGCTGTGGAAGAAAAAGACGATGAAGATGAACTGTCCCCCGGCGCAAGGGCGGTTGCGGCAGCTCTGGCAGATGAAAATGATGATGAGACATCGGCTGAAGATACGGCCGAAGCCGGGGAATATGATATTTCCGAAGAAGAATCGGATGTTCCGGAAACAGATGAGTCAGATGATGATGATGAACAGGCTGCCGGAGATGAAGATTCTGAAGAATATTCGGAGGAAGAATTCTCCGGAGAAGATACTTCCGGGGCTGAGGATACTGAAGAGGCTGAATTTGAAGATGAAGACAGCGATGCTTCCGGATCAGATGATAACGGCTACGATCCTGAGGAGGATGATAATGCAGACGCATCCTTAAGCACCGGCCAGATCGATCAGATAGGTGATGCCCTTGAGAATGATGCTGACAGGATAGGCGTGGAAACTGTTGAGGAGATCAATGATGTCTATGATCCTGAAGACGGTGATCCGGATTTCTCCGAGGAAGAGATAGAGATATTTGAGCATTTCTTCTATTCAAAGAAGATGCGCGACCAGATACTTGTGTCCATTGATAATCTTTCACTGGCGCCTTACGTGGGCAATGTGATAATCACCGGCGGTGAAAAGGAAGAGCTTCGCGGCCTGGCTAAGGCCCTGCTCAGGGAGCTGCAGCTTATCGAGGGCAATTTCCGTGAGGATAGGGTGGCAAGAGTCAGCGGTGCCAAGATGAATAAAAAGGATGTGGCAGGCGTACTGGCTCAGCTTGATAACGGCGCTCTGCTCATAGAGGGAGCTTCGGACCTTAAGCGTGAGACTCTTGAAAAGATAGCGAATGTCCTTGAGAAGACGGATACCGGAATCGTCATCATGCTCATAGATGAAAAGAAGGCTATGGATGCCGTGATCCGTGAGTATCCTATGATCGGCGGGTATTTCAATGCCCGTATAGATATGGCACCCCTTACCGATGCGGCCCTTGTCGAATATGCAAAGAACTATGCATACTGCAAGGAGTACAAGATAGACGAAGAAAGAGCGGTGCTTGCGCTTCATCAGCGTATAGACGAGCTGCAGATAGGCGAGCATATTGTGTCTCTTGCGGAAATCGAAGAGATCGTGGATGAAGCGATATACAGATCTTCCCACCACCTGGTATCAACTTTCCTTGAGATTTTAAGTGGAAAGCGTTATGATAAAGAAGACGCGATGATCATTCTCCGGGAAAGAGATTTCCAGGGCAGAAGAGGCGGCGCCGCATAAAGGGGATTACATTATTTTAGGAGGAGTTTCTTATGGCAGCAGCAAAAAAGAAGGCAGATAAGGGTAAGGCACCTTTGCTTCAGGAAGAGCCCGTTTTCATATCGGAAGCGGATCAGTATGTTTTCGGACAGGGTTCTCACTATGATATATATAAAAAGCTGGGTTCGCATCCATGCACCCAGAACGGACAGAAAGGTGTTTTCTTTGGCGTTTGGGCACCCCATGCCAGAGAGGTTCATGTTGTAGGTAATTTCAACAACTGGGACACTTCTGCTCATCCCATGACAAAGCTGGGTGACGGCGGTATATATGCCTGCTTTATCCCGGGACTCGGTGAGGGCGAGCTGTACAAATATTTCATCACTGCGGCAAACGGTGAGGGCATCTACAAGGCCGATCCTTTTGCCAATCTTGCAGAGCTTCGTCCCGGTACCACATCGGTAACATATGATATAAAGAAGATCCGCTGGTCGGATGAGAAGTGGATGACTGAGCGTAAAGACAGGAATCCTTTTGAGTCCCCTATGTCCATATATGAGTGTCATATAGGTTCATGGATGAAACATCCGGATGGTACAGAGGACGGTTTCTATACATACAGGGAGTTTGCTGACAGGATATGCGATTATTTTGAGCATGCACAGTACACTCATATAGAACTGATGGGAATAATGGAGCACCCTTTTGACGGTTCCTGGGGATATCAGGTGACCGGCTATTTTGCTCCCACCTCCAGGTATGGCAATCCTGAGGATTTTGCTTATCTTATCAATAAGCTTCACAATATGGGAATAGGTGTCATCCTTGACTGGGTACCCGCACATTTCCCCAGAGATGCTTTCGGACTTGCTGATTTCGATGGTGAGCCTCTTTTCGAGCATCCTGATACCAGGCTTGGTGAGCATCCTGACTGGGGCACCAAGATCTTCAACTATTCCAAGACAGAAGTCAGGAACTTCCTTATAGCAAGCGCATTATACTGGCTGCGTGAGTTCCACATCGACGGTCTCCGTGTGGATGCTGTTGCTTCCATGCTTTACCTCGACTATGGCAAACGCGACGGTCAGTGGGTAGCTAATAAATATGGCGGAAATGAGAACCTGGATGCCATAGAGTTCTTTAAGCATATGAACAGCGTGATCCGCGATCTTAATATAGGTGCGATCACTATTGCCGAAGAGTCTACCGCATGGCCCAAGGTTACCGCAAGACCTGAGGACGACGGCCTGGGCTTTACTTTCAAGTGGAACATGGGCTGGATGCATGATTTCTGCGAGTACATGAAGCTGGATCCTTATTTCCGTAAGGACAACCACAACAAGATGACCTTCGCCATGAGTTATAACTGTGCGGAGAAGTATATTCTTCCCCTTTCTCATGATGAAGTAGTACACCTTAAGTGCTCCATGGTAAACAAGATGCCCGGATATCAGGTGGACAAATATGCAAATCTCCGTGTGGGTTATGCTTATATGTTCGGACATGCCGGCAAGAAGCTTCTCTTTATGGGACAGGATTTCGCCCAGGAGAGGGAGTGGAGTGAAAAGAGGGAGCTGGACTGGTTCCTTCTTGAGAATAAGCTGAACCGCGGCATGCTTAATTTTACCGAAGAGCTGCTTAAGCTTTATAAGGAAAACAGATGCCTCTATGAGCTGGATGACAGCTGGGAAGGCTTTGAGTGGGTAAATGCCAATGACAATTATCGCAGTACTTACAGCTTTATCCGTAAGTCAAAGGATGGCAAGAACAATCTGATATTTGTCTTCAATATGACACCCATGGAGCTTCAGGGCTACAGCGTAGGTGTTCCCAAGAAGGGCAAATATAAGCTGGTACTCAACTCCGATGAGGAGCGATTTGGCGGCAACGGTCATGAGCTGTCCGCAGAGATCAAGGCACAGGAGGGAGAATGTGACAAGCATCCTTACTCCATAACCTTTACGCTTTCGCCTTTCGGAGCAGTGGCATATTCGTTTTCATACTGATCAAATACCGGATTTGATATAAACAACGCATTCTGATATAATGAATGCGTTGTTTTATAATTGTATTATAAAAAAAAGGACCATCAGGTCTATAGGGAGGTAATCATGGCAGCTAAAAAAACTACCGCAGTAACATCCTCATCAGGGGCAACTATAAGGGATTCCTTTGATAAGGAGTTGTTTAAAAGGAGTGTGCTTTACAATATAAAGACTCTTTACCGCAAGACCCTTGAAGAGGCTACAATGCAGCAGATCTTCCAGGCGGTTTCATATGCCATTAAGGATCAGGTTATTGATATGTGGCTTGAGACTCAGAAGCAGTATGAGAAAAAGGATCCCAAGACCGTTTACTATCTGTCCATGGAGTTCCTTATGGGACGTGCCATGGGTAACATCATGATAAATATGAAGGCTTACAAGGCTGTTAAGGAAGCACTTGAGGAGCTGGGACTTGATATAGATGTCATCGAAGATCAGGAGCCGGATGCAGCTCTCGGTAACGGTGGTCTGGGAAGACTGGCTGCCTGCTTCCTTGATTCACTTGCAACACTTGGCTATCCCGCATATGGCTGCGGTATCCGTTACAGATATGGTATGTTCAAGCAGCAGATCAGGGATGGTTATCAGGTAGAGGTTCCCGATAACTGGCTTGAGAACGGCAATCCTTTCGAGCTTCGCCGTCCCGAGTATGCTAAGGAGATCAAATTCGGCGGATATGTAAATGTAAGAGTA
>JAILDD010000255.1 GCA_024689605.1 Lachnospiraceae bacterium | reverse complement strand
GGGAGATGAGTTCCGAATAATGCCTAATATCCTGCATAACTTATATGATAATGCACTTAGATAGGTATAGATAGGAGAGACAATATGAAATTAAACAAGGATATTATAAACGAAATAATACGAGACAATCACAGATTTCTTTCTGCTTACTCCGATCCGGAACCATATTTCATGTATTCATGTAAAGGATATACTTGTGAATATGATCAAAAGATTATAGACATCTATTATGATAAACTTAGATATGCGGTACAAAATGCTGAAAAACTCGTGAATGAAGCGTTCAGGGAAGAATTTTACGATTTTTATGGCGTTGATAAAAATGCTGTAGCATCTCCGGAACAAATGAAATCAGATTTGATTTTTGACTCTTTTACTATGAATACTGATGATATGTCTATATCAGTATATTTTTCAAATGATGACTTTATGTTTGGTCATTTTATAGATGCACGTTGGGATGCTGACTGGAATTTCGATTGTTACTGGATGGATTAGAAAAACAGATATAAGAAAATAAGGAGTTTTATGAATAATCCCTGGGAAGAGATCAGTTTGGATGATTATGAAAATCACATGAGTCTGGCATCTGTGAATCAGCTCCAAACAATGAATTCGATGATGAAAGAACAGTTTGGAGCCTATCCGGTTGAAACTGCTATAGTACTTGGAATTGCAGGTGGAAATGGACTGGAACACGTACGGCCGGATAAATATCGGACAGTATACGGTATCGACATCAATACAGAATATCTGCAGGAAATACCGGGACGTTATCCGCAGCTATCGGGAGTTTTGCAATGTATGCATTTAGACATTGTAAATGAAGCGGAAAGGCTTCCGTATGCAGAAATTGTTATAGCCAACCTGCTTATCGAATACATTGGATATACTGCATTTCAAAGAGCGATAAAACAGATTTCGCCAAAATATGTTTCCTGCGTAATTCAGATTAATACGGATGAAAACCGGTGGGTTTCCGATTCCCCGTATCTTCATGCCTTTGACGGGCTTGACAGAATACATCATCAAATGGACGAAGCTGTGCTTACGGATACGATGAAAGAGATTGGTTATTCTTTCCTGTTAAAGGAAGAACATGATCTTCCTAACGGAAAAGCATTGGTACGACTTGATTATCAGAATGCAGAAATGAGAATGGTTCTGTATGACAGGGCATACAAACAGCAGGTTTTTGATTTTACAAAAGAATGCTTTAAGGAACTGGGCAAGAGTTTTGAACCCGACGGAAGGCACAGCTTCTATAACGATATAGAAAATAAATTCATAGCATTTTATGTCGGCTTGAAAGATAATGCTGTGATAGGAACCGTTGCACTAAAGAAAATTGATCATGATACAGCAGAGCTGAAATCCCTGTATTTAAGAAAAGAATATAGGGGCAGGGGATATGGAAAACAATTGCTGGATACCGTGATCAAAAAAGCCAGGAAAGAAAGTTTCAGATATATAGTTTTGGATTCGATGTCAAAGTATAAAGCGGCATTGGGATTATATGAGAGTATTGGATTTGTACCCATAGACAGATACAATGACAATTCCTATGCAGATATTTTTATGAGACTTGAACTGTAATACACGGGACTACGGGATTACTGAGTGGGATACTTTCTTTATCATGAAGCGTTTACATGGAACAAGGTGGTAGGAGTTGTTATTTGTTTGGTTGGGTATCAGAAAACGAGTGAAAAAAATTTTTTAACTAAAGGTTATCCAGACGGGTACCGTCACCGGGTCGGTGTGGTACCCGTTTTCGCGGAAAAATCTGAATAAATAATGTTCATACTCAATACGGTTCCCGCTGAGTTCTGTTATAATAAGTATCGGTAATGTAAACTGAAGTATCGAATATAAAGAGGGCATTTTTATGAGACAATTCCAGTTTGAATATGAAAATGAAGATAAGTTTGTAAACAGCCTTAAGAAAATCAATCAGTGGAAAAAATCTTCAGTTACAAGTGATGTTTTTTTTCAGATTTACAGCAATAAACTGAACTATTCAAAGATAGAGATAATCTGTGCGGCTATTGAGAAAGAGATGCCGGGGGCACACTATATCGGAAGCTCAACAAACGGTAATATCTTTATCGGAGATTTCAGTAAGGCTGAGATCGTGGTAGTCTGCACTGTATTCGAATATTTCACAACAAAGATTAAAATCCTGCAGTATCCGTTAAGTGATGAAAACAAGCAGGAAGTAGCCTCATCTTTAATTAAGGAAGTTAATGAAAACCAATGGTGTAAATGCGTCATGACATATGCCACCATCAGAGGTATGTCAATGTCAGATTTCTGCGAGAGTTTTGATGATCTTCCTGAGAGTGTACAGTTTTTCGGGGGCGGCTCATTTAATATTGACATTAATTCAGATTATGCCTGTGTATTTTCATCTGCCGGCAAAATAACCGATCATGCCGTAGTATTTGCACTTATGGGTGGCGAAGATTTCAATGTTACCTCTACATTTATAACAGGATGGAAGCCTCTTGGCAGAAAGCTTGAGGTAACAAAAGCAGAGGGCCCCCTTCTGTATGAGCTTGACGGAAGACCGGCATACGAGACTTATTATAAATATCTTAATATCAAGAATGATGAGCATTTCTTCGGCAATACACTGGAGTTTCCTTTCTTATATGAGTATAACGGAATAAACATATTAAGAGCTCCTACGGCAGCAAGGCCTGACGGAGCATTGGTCATGACAGCCGATATAAGAGAAAATGTCAAGGCAAGGATTGCATACGGCGATCCCTGGACGATACTTTCCTGTGTTGATGAGGAAGCTGTTAAGTTAAAAGAGTTCATACCGGAAGTAATTTCTGTATTTTCATGTGCCGGAAGACGTACATACTGGGGCGACAACGAGGTAAGCAAAGAGACAAAACCTTTCCAGTCCATTGCGCCCACTTCGGGATTTTATACATCAGGCGAGTTTCTTCGTACCAACGGAAAAGTAAACCAGCATAATGTAACGCTTGTTATTGCCGCTATGAGAGAAGGCAAGCGTAATCTCGATGCCATGGCAGATGTAAGTAAAAACAATCAGGAATTTACAGGAAGAGTTTCCATGATCAACAGGCTTGCCACATTTATCCAGGCTTCAACCGAGGAGCTGGAAGTGGCAAATGAAAAGCTCTTGCTGGCATCTATTACCGATGGTCTTACCAAAGTACTTAACAGAAAAGAAATTCAGAGACTGATCATCGAAAAAGCTGAACAGATCAATAACAGTGAAGACGAGCATGGCAAAATTTCAAGCTGTCTTATCATGCTGGATATTGATAATTTTAAAGTAGTAAATGATACATATGGTCACGATAAAGGTGATGAAGTACTTATCAAACTTGCGGAGACTATGAATGATGTGATTTCAAAAAATGCACCTGATGGAAAGATAGGAAGATGGGGCGGAGAGGAATTTATGATACTTCTTCCGAACACAGATGACGACAGGGCATTTCAGATAGCTGAACTTATTCGTGTGTCATTCTCTATGGTTTCGTATGAGGGTGTTCCTTCACAGACAGTCAGCATCGGTGTGACCGGTATTGTTAAAGGAGAAAAAGCCGACCGTTCCTGCAATAGAGTGGACAAGGCACTTTACTCCGGGAAGACAAGCGGAAAAAATAAAGTTGTTAAGCTCTAGGATGCTTAAAAGCAGTTATGGGAAATGCATTCAAAAAAAGGCAGCCGTATTATTGTAATGCTTGCTGCACCACCCGGATCCGGGAAAAGTACGTATTTCTAAAGATATTATAAAAGAAAAGAAGATTCAGGATATCGGATCGAGGACAAATGAGTATTTTAAATGTAGAGCATCTTACACACGGCTTTGGAGACAGAGCGATCTTTGAGGACGTATCCTTCCGACTTCTTGCGGGGGAGCATATAGGACTGGTGGGAGCCAACGGCGAGGGCAAATCCACTTTCATGAATATAATAACCGGTAAGCTAACGCCGGATGAGGGTAAGATCGAATGGGCAAAAAATGTAAAGGCGGGATATCTGGATCAGCATGCCGTCCTTAAGTCGGGAATGAGCATAAAGGATGTTCTCGCAAGCGCCTTTGAGCCGCTGTTTGTCATGGAAGCGCGTATGAATGAACTGTATGAAAAGATGGCAGACGCTACCGAAGAGGAAATGACGGAATATATGGAGGAGACCGGTACGATACAGGATGTCCTCACCAATCGTGATTTCTATATGATAGATGCAAAGGTGGAAGAGGTGGCGAGAGCCCTGGGTCTGCTGGATCTGGGACTTGACCGCGATGTCACGGAGCTTTCAGGCGGGCAGCGTACAAAGATTCTGCTGGGAAAGCTTCTTTTGGAGAAGCCGGACATATTGCTTCTGGATGAGCCCACCAATTATCTGGATGCAGAGCATATAGAATGGCTGAAGAAATATCTGCAGGATTATGAAAATGCCTTCATTCTGATATCTCATGATATCCCCTTCTTAAACAGTGTGATAAATATCGTCTACCA
>JAILDD010000196.1 GCA_024689605.1 Lachnospiraceae bacterium | reverse complement strand
GACCAGTTCATTAAGTGACTTTTTCCGGATCAGCCTTTCCTCGGGAGCGGACTGGATACCTGTGAGTCAGGAAAGAAAGCATATCGAGGGCTATCTTAAGATACAGCAGACCAGGTATCGTGATATCATGAAATACGAGATCGATATCCCGGAAGGAATCGGCAAGTATTATATCCTGAAGCTTCTTCTGCAGCCATTGGTGGAAAATGCACTGTACCATGGCATTAAGATCAAACGCGGAGGGGGTGTTATAAGGGTTTCCGCAAAAGAGGAAGAGGGATATCTGTTATTCAGTGTTAAGGATACAGGCAGCGGAATGACGCCGGAGCAGCTGGAGGAGTTGAACCTGCGCATGAAAACAGAGCAGCCAAAAGTAAGCGAAGGCGGCGGAGGCTTTGGTCTGGTAAATGTTAATATGCGTATCCGGCTTTATTATAATGAGCCTGAAGGACTTAAGGTTGTGAGCAGCCGTGAAGGAACAGAGGTCAGCTTCAGGGTTCCCTGCAGGACAAAAGAGGAGATTTTTGAAAATGAAAGTGTTTCTGGTTGATGATGAGATAGTTATAAGAGAAGGCATAAGGGAGTCTTTTCCCTGGGATGAGACGCCCTATGACCTGGTGGGAGAGGCACCGGACGGTGAGATGGCTCTTCCCATGATCAGGGATACCAATCCGGATATCGTGATCACGGATATAAAAATGCCCTTTATGGACGGCCTGGAATTATGCAAGGTTCTTCGCGTCCAGATGCCATGGATTGGGATAATAGTTTTAAGCGGCTATGATGAGTTTGAATATGCCCGCCAGTGCATACAGCTGGGGGTAAGGGAATACCTTTTAAAGCCTATCAGTTCCAATGACCTGAAGGAGGCACTGGACAAGATCGGGAAACAGATAAGCGAAGAGAGAAAGTCGCTGGAGCATGCATCGAGCCTGAGGGCACGCATGGGCAATGACGGCAAGTTCCTGAAAGAGAAGCTTATAGGTTCACTTTTTTCGGACGAAGCTGCACCGGAGGATGCGGAAAATGTATTAAAGCAGCTTGCCTCCATGGGGTGTCCCGTACCTGCTCCTTTTTATACCGTTATTGATGCGGCTTTTGAACCTACGGCTACAGGTCAGGATGCGGTGATCATACTGGCGGAGTCAAATAACGGAATGGTGCATCCGTCTCCCGGAAGGGCCGGAACCAGACTGCTTGTCCTGGGGGATTCCCTTGAAGATACGGAAGAAAAGGCATATTCCCTTGCGTCGTCTCTGGTTCAGGAGCTGGAGCGTTCCGGCTGCAGTGATATAAGGATCGGGATAGGCGATATCGTGGATACACCGGAGCAGATCATTCAGAGCTTCAAGGCTGCAAGGCATATCCGTCATCTTCTTGTGGAAAGAAAAGATGAGGGGGCACTGATACTTGGCACCAGGGAAATGGGGGATGTAAATGACGATATGCCCTCAGTCATAAATGATGCCAGGCTTTATATGTCCCGGCATTTTACGGATCCCAATCTTATGCTCCCGGATGTGGCAAATGCCGTAAACATGAGCAAGAGCAGGTTCTCTGCTGTTTTCTCACAGTATACCGGTCAGACTTTTACGGAGTATCTGATACAGCTGCGCTTAAACAGAGCAAAGGAACTGCTTAAGACCACGAATTATAAGAATTCGCAGATAGCACAGGAAACCGGATATAACGATTCTCATTATTTCAGTTATATTTTCAAAAAAAATATCGGAATGACACCCTCTGAATACCGGGCACAGTATCAAAATTAACCGTTATAGGATAATTTTTAACTGTTTGCCCGAAAGGGCTTTCAAATCGGTATTATTTTCAACCATGTCAAAATCAATCTCGATTTACCTTCCATAAAAGATACGATATCCTACTTACAGATAGCCGATGGTGGCTATTTACAAAACAAGGAGGATTAAGAGATGAGAAAAAGATTAGTCAGTATGATCATGGCAGGTACACTTGCAATGAGCCTTGCGCTTACAGGATGTACTTCAGGGGGCGGTACAACAACAACACCTGATACAGGAAGCACAGGAGCACAGACCGGTGATACAGGGGAGACCACAGAGGCACCCGCAGCTGCGTCCGGTGAGCTTATAAAAGTCGGCGTAGTTAACAACCCGCCTTCAGAGTCCGGATACCGTGAAGCAAACGTAAA
>JAILDD010000223.1 GCA_024689605.1 Lachnospiraceae bacterium | reverse complement strand
TTCATTCTTCCGCATCATACTTCCCCAGGCGGTTCCCCATTTCCTGCCTGCCTATAAGGGCGAGGTTGTGGCTCTTATCAAGGCTACGGCTATTGTGGGATATATTGCAGTTCAGGATCTTACCAAGATGGGTGACATAGTAAGGGGACGAACCTATGAGGCTTTCTTCCCTCTGATTGCAGTGGCTGTCATTTACTTTATACTTGGATGGCTATTGACCTTTATCGTAAGCCGTATCGAAATATCCGTTGATTCCAAGCAGAGAAAAAGGGAAAACATTCTGAAGGGGGTTGAGACGCATGATTGAGATTAAGAACCTTAGAAAAGAATATGATATCGTAACCCCCCTTAAGGATGTCAGTGTGACCATAAATGACGGAGATGTTATCTCTGTCATAGGCCCTTCGGGGACAGGCAAATCTACGCTGCTTCGCTGCATCAACCTGCTTGAGACACCTACCTCCGGTCAGGTGTTCCTAGGCGATGAAGAGATAACGGCCAAGGGCTATGATGTGAAAAAGGCCAGGAGAAGAATGGGAATGGTCTTCCAGTCATTCAATCTCTTTGGCCATCTTACAGTAATAGAAAACCTTATGATAGCCCCTATGGATCTACTGAATAAGAGCAGGCAGGAAGCCTACGACAAAGGCATGGAACTGCTTCGCAGAGTAGGGCTTGCGGATAAGGCACTGTCATATCCGGACGAGCTTTCCGGCGGACAGAAGCAGAGGGTGGCCATAGCCAGGACCCTGTGCATGGATCCGGAGGTGATACTTCTTGACGAGCCCACCAGTGCCCTTGATCCCACTATGGTTTCAGAGGTACAGGCTGTCATAAGGGAACTGGCAAAAAGCGGCAAGACAATGATGATCGTGACCCACGAGATGAGTTTTGCCAGGGCCATCTCAAACCGCGTGTTCTATATGGAAGATGGGGGTATATATGAAGAGGGTACCCCTGAGCAGATATTTGACGCCCCTGAAAAGGAGCTGACAAGACGCTTCATAAGAAAGCTTAAGGTCTTCGAAGCAAGGATAGACAGCAGGAACTATGACTTTATCCGTATGGATGCAGAACTGGATACTTTCTTTATGAACAATGATGTTGCAGCTGCTACGAAATACCGCATCCGCCTTGCAATAGAAGAGCTGGTCCGTCAGATCCTTCTTCCGCATTACGAAAAACCGGACATCTGCGTGACCGTGGAATATTCCATCCAGGATGAAAAATGCCACATAACCATAACCTATGCAGGTGAGCCTTTTGACATCAGGAACACGGACAATGAACTCTCGCTCTCAATGCTTGAAAACACGGCGGAGGAAATGGTATACAGCTACGACAATGGAGTCGAAATGCCAAACCGGGTGGAGATAAGCATAAAGTAAAAATAAACTTCCCACTCACATTTCTCGTTAGAACGACACTCGTAATTGCGCCGGAACAATCACGAGGCGTTGCATCGGTTCCGGTGCATATGCGAGTCGTCGTTCCTTTTCCACAGACTAAATGTGGGAAGTTTCATAAAAAAACGTGATTTGCAGCCACCGATGTATAAACAGCATTTAATCAGTCAAAATCCGCCAAAAGAATATCTAAATTTGTGGTAAAATGGTATTTGAGATTTAACTGTTCTGAACAGTTATTCAGGACTTTCTATATCCTAAAATGTTGACGGGGGTACACATTATGGATCTTCAGGCTTTGGCAGACCGCATGCCGGCGATGACATGCGTGATATCGGTTGAAAAACATCCGAAAAGCGGAAAGGGAATATTCAGGCTTGTTGCGGGTAATAAGGCCTATATCGATTCCATAGAGCATCCTGCACCGGGCATGGCTATGCTCAGTGATAAGTTTGTCCCCGGCAGCGAATATACAGATTATCTTACAAGGGATCTTAATTTTGAGGATGCCAGCTACAATGCGGCAATAAATAAAAAATGCATTCATTCATATGCAAAACCTGACAGGCTGCCCTTCTGGTTCAATATGATCTTCCTGCCGGTTGAATATGAGGATGATGATTACTGTTACTGTCTGTACATAATGGAAGTCCATGTAGAGGCGGATCCTGAGCAGATGTCAAACCAGTCTGCTGAAAATGCACTGTCCGTTCTGGATACCTGCATAAGACTCAGAGGAACAAATGATTTCAAGGCGGCCATGCGGGATGTTATCCTGGGAATCGGCGAGCTGTGTGCGGCACAGCATTGCTGTATCCTTGTCATGAACGAACTGGAAAGGTCCTGCTATGTGCTCTGTGAATACCTTGACGAGACCAGCGGCCTTCTTCCCATGGAAAACTATGTCGATGATGAATTCTATGACATAGCGGAGTCCTGGATAGGGACCATAGCGGGCAGCAACTGTCTGATCGCCAAGGACGCTGATGATATGCAGATCATCAAGGAGCGTAACCCTGTATGGTATGAGTCACTTACCGGTGCAGGTGCATAC
>JAILDD010000222.1 GCA_024689605.1 Lachnospiraceae bacterium | reverse complement strand
GTATGCACCTGCACCGGTAAGTGACTCATACCATACAGGGTTACGCTCCTTGATGATCTGCATATCATCAGCGTCCTTGGCGATCAGACAGTTGCTGCCCGCTATGGTCCCTATCCAGGACTCCGCTATGTCATAGAATTCGTCATCGACATAGTTTTCCATGGGAAGAAGACCGCTGCTCTCGTCAAGGTATTCACAGAGCACATAGCAGGACCTTTCCAGTTCGTTCATGACAAGGATACAGCAGTGCTGTGCCGCACACAACTCGCCGATTCCCAGGATAACATCCCGCATGGCTGCCTTAAAATCATTTGTTCCTCTGAGTCTTATGCAGGTATCCAGAACGGACTGGGCGTTTGTGGCAGACTGATTTGAAAGTGCCTCGGCGTCTGCCTCTATGTTGACTTCCATTATGTACAGACAGTAACAATAATCATCGTCCTCATAATCCACAGGAAGAAAGATCATATTGAACCAGAAAGGCATCCGCTCCGGATGTGCATAGGAATGAAGGCATTTTTTATTTTTTGCCGAGTTGTAACAGAATTCCTCGAAATTAAGATCTCTTGTGATATAGTTTGTATACTCGCTGCCGGAAACAAATTCATTGCTGAGCATTATCATGCCCGGCACGGGATGTTCTATGGAATCAATATAGGCCCGGTTACCCGCAACAAGCCTGAATTTCCCTTTTCCGCTTTCCGGATGCTTCTCCACCGATACTACGCATGTCATAGCCGGCATACGCTCTGCCAGAGCCTGAAAATCCATAATGTATACCCCCGTCAACATTTTGGGATAGAAATCCCTTTTTATTTTACCATAGATTACAAATTATATCAGCAGATTTGCCCTGTTAGTATCTAATTTATTACCTTATCCGGATATCTACACGATTGGGAAGTTCGGACTTTCCCTCGAAACTGTATGCGATATCCTCAGCGGTATTTTGCAGCATGGAAAGTGAAAGTCCGTTGTCCGTATCTTTGATATCAAATGCTTCCCCTGCGTAGGATACGGATATATGGCATTTTTCATCCTGCATTGAATACTCCACGCTCACGTTTATGTCAGGCATATCGTAATGCGGTATCAGTATCTGGCGTACCAGTTCTTCTATGGCAAGCCGTATGCGGTATTTCGTGGCAGATGCCACATCATTATTCATAAAAAACGTATCCAGCTCTGCGTCCATGCGGATAAAGTCATAGTCTCTGCTGTCTATCCTTGCTTCGAATACTTTAAGCTTTCTGATAAAGCGCCTTGTCAGTTCTTTTTTCGGGGCATCGAAGATTTCTTCCGGTGTCCCCTCCTCGTAAATTCCGCCGTCATCCATATAGAACACCCGGTTAGATATAGCCCTGGCAAAATTCATTTCATGAGTCACTATCATCATGGTCTTGCCGCTTTTGGCTAATTCTCTTATAACAGCCTGAACTTCCGAAACCATAGTGGGATCCAGTGCGCTCGTAGGCTCGTCCAAAAGTATCACCTCGGGATCCATGCATAAAGTCCTTGCAATGGCTACTCTCTGCTTCTGGCCGCCGGAGAGCTCGTCCGGATATGACAGAGCCTTATCCGCCACTCCCACTCTCCTGAGCAGCTCCATGCCTTTGTCATATGCCTCCTGTTTACTCTTATTCAAAAGATCCATAGGCGCTATCATGAGATTTTCTATGACTGTAAGATGTCCGAACAGATTGAAGGACTGGAATACCATCCCCATTCTCCTTCTGGCTTTTTTTTCATCATATCCCTTTGCAGTGATCTCTTCGTCCCCTAAGAACACCTGACCGGAAGTAGGTGTCTCAAGCAGGTTTATACAGCGCAGCAGCGTAGATTTCCCCGTACCTGACGGTCCTATTACCGAAATAACATCCCCGTCGTTTATCGTCACGCTGACATCCTTAAGCGGGGTTACGATATCATATTCTTTTCTAAGATTTTTGATCTCAATCATGTATTTCAACCCCCTTCAGGATATTTTCCCTCTTCCGCTGCTTCGGATCTACGGATACTTCTATGCGGCTGACAATAAAGGTCAAAAGCCACCCCAGTATAAAATATATGACGGCAACTGCGATCAGCGGGAAAAATGCCTCATAGGTACGTCCCCGCACGATATCGCCCATCTTGGTAAGATCCTGCACCGCGATATATCCTACGATAGCCGTTGCCTTGATAAGTGCCACTACTTCCCCTTTATAGACCGGCAGGAAATGAGGGACCGCCTGGGGCAGGATGATACGGAAGAAAGAACGGAGATCTCCATAGCCTAATGCTAGCGCAGCTTCCGACTGTCCCTTATCAATAGCGCCTACTCCGGTCCTTAACATGCCGAATACCCCGGCACCGAATACAAGCGTAAAAGCCACTACTGCTACGGCTGTTCCGCTTATCGATGTCTTGGCAAAAATAATGTAATAAAGGATCATTAAGAGTACCACAACCGGCATTCCCTGCACCAGCCATACAAATAATCCCGCGATCAGATTAGCTGCCCTGCTGCCTCTACGGCACGCCATATACAGCAAAAATCCCAGAGCAGTTCCAAAGATTATGGATAAGACAGTGATCAGTATGGTGGTCCCTATTCCCTGAAGGAAAAGTTTCCACCTTGCCTCTCTTATGAAAGTCTTTTCAAAGCTCTCGCAGGTTCTTGCAATAAATCCCTTATTTTCAGCCTCTGCTTCTGCAGCCCTTACAATGAGCACGAATGAAGCAGGATAATACTCAATAAAGTCAACGGCTTCCCTTCTCTCATCCGTAACGATTATGGAACCGGCTCCCATAAGAGCCTTGCCTGACTGCACATAAGATAAGACGGAGGCAAATTCCATCCCCACAAATTCTACATGCACATCCATTTCCTTTGCCATGAGCAGTATCATCTCAATATCAAAACCTATAAGTTCTCCGCCTTCACCCGCATAGCTCATTGGCTCAAGTGCGTCACAGGCAGCTACCTGTACGGTTCCGTTTGTTCCCGGCCAGTCCTGCTTAGGGACAGTCTTTACGCTGTCATCAAGTCCGGTCCATTTTTCCCATAATTCTTTTTTCGTTTCCTCGGGAATACTGTCATAAGCGGCCTGCCACCCCGCAAGCCTCTCATCATCCTTTGCAAAGGCAATGCCAAATGTCCCTTCCTTAAGGGGCTCCGGAAAAAGCGCAAGCTCAGGATCCCTGTTTACCGCAAGCTCTGCAATGGCATTATTATTAAGGCAGGCATCTGTCTTTCCGTCCTTTAAAGCCAGAAGAATGTCCGCCATATTATTAAAATAAGAAAAGCTTCCCACCCCGGGGGCCTTGCTTTTTACCAGTTCCTCAAAGGGAGCGCCTACCAGCATGGATACGGTCTTTCCCTTCAGATCTGAGAATTCTGTAAATTCCGGCACGCATTCTGCAGTGCCGTTTTCCTGACCTTCCTGTGCGAGTTCCTTAGCAGGCACAGCAAGAACATATCCTCCATAGCTTGTAGGATCAGAGAAAAGCGCCTGCTCCCTTCGCTCGGGCGTGGCATTCATGTCGGTGGAAAAATCGGCCCTGCCGGACTGTACAGCCGGAATCCTGCCTGAGAAATCCACATCAAGTATTTCAAGTGCATATCCTTTCTCACGGCAGAAACGGGTAACAAGGTCTATATCATAACCCACATTTTTCCCGTCCTTTATATAAGACCACGGCATATCCGATGATGTCGTGACGATCGTTATGGAGCCTTTCTCACCGGATAAGCCTTCCATATCAACGACCTTTTTGTCTTCATCCACACCAAGCCAGATATCCTCTATTTCCTGCATGGTGCCGTCTGCGAATTTCTCCGCAAGGAAAGAATTGAATTCTTCACAGAGGGCAGCACTGTCCGGATCATCTTTCCTGAAAGCAAAACTGTACTCAGCCTCTGTTATCTTTTCGCGGATAAAATCAATCTCAGGCTGTTCGGCATGGATAGTCTTGAGATTCGGCTCATCCCCAATGTAAGCGTCGATCTTGCCTGCAAGAAGAGCCGCATTCAGGTCCGGATAGCTGCTGAAATATAAAAGCTCACTGTCCGGGAACTCGGTCTTTGCCAGATCTTCCGTCGGTGTTCCAGTGATCACGCCTATCTTCCTGCCGTTATAAGCCCTCCAAGCTGCTGTCTCCGAATCTTCCTGTCCGCTGTCATCCGAAGCGTTAACGCTTATGGCAAGTGCGTCAGGCACAAGCAATGCCAGTATCATGCATAATATGATGAAAATTCTCACACTCTTTTTATATGATTTCCTATTTGTATTTCTGTCTGACACCATTTGCAATTCCACCTTTTTATAAATTCTTTGCTTTCTGTAACAACTTCTCTCTCCTGCCTTAATAACTATTCAGCGGCTTCCTGATTTTCGGACGGCGCGGGAATTGGCTCGCCGTCAGTACTTTCAGCAGGATTTTCCGCCGGACTGTCCGTAACCGGCGGCAGGTCAGTCTGCTGTTCATCCGTAACGGGCGGTACCTCCTCCTGTATCACCGGTATCGCATCTTCCGCCGGCAGACCGGGATCG
>JAILDD010000181.1 GCA_024689605.1 Lachnospiraceae bacterium | reverse complement strand
GGTTTTCTTATTTCTATACTCTTCACATTTTGTGATTTCCGTGTTATATTAGCCATGCTATGAATATCACACAGATAAAATACGTACTGGAAATAGCATCATCTTCATCCATGAGAGAAGCTGCCACAAAGCTTTTCGTGTCACAGCCTGCGCTTTCGGCAAGCGTTCAGGATCTGGAGGATGAGCTGGGCATACTTATATTTGAAAGAACCAACAAAGGCATCAGCCTTACCGACGAAGGCAGAGAGTTTGTAAGCTATGCGAAAAAGGCTGTAGGGCAGTACGAAATCCTTGAGGACAGATATCTTTCAAAAGACAGCGATAAGGAAAGGTTTTCCGTTTCTACCCAGCATTACAATTTCGCAATAAAAGCATTCACGGATGTGATAAAAGCAGCCGATCCCGAGAAATACGTTTTCTCTGTCCATGAAACAAAGACCAGGGATGTGCTGGAAGATGTCAGGACCATGAAAAGTGAAGTAGGGATCATGTCTTTTTCCGGTGCCAGTGAGAGGGTCATAAAAAAACTCTTCAAGGAATACCAGCTTGAGTTTACTCCCCTTATGCAGAGGGAAACTTATGCATATGTATGGAAGGATCACAAATTCGCCAAAAGAAAAAATATTTCCCTGGAAGAATTAAAGGACTATCCCTGCGTATCCTTCGACCAGACGGACGATAGCAACTTCTATCTGACGGAAGAGGCTATGGCGGATTATGATTTCCAGAAGATGATAAAATCCGACGACCGGGCAACCACCATGGAGATAATAGCTGAACTCCACGGTTATTCTATCGGATCCGGCATGCTTGCAAATGATCAGGCAATCCTTCAGGGTATGGTTTCCATTAAATTAAAGGAAGAAGATCCCCTCATTATCGGATATATAGTCAGAAAAGGAAGTCAGCTTTCTGTATACGGTCAGGCGTATGTGGAAGAGCTGCTGAAATACAAAGAGTTGTAATATCTATGTTATCTTCCCGCCGATAGCTCTCCTGTCGGTGGGAAATACCATAGAAAATGTGCGATAAGTAAAGGTTATCACACACGATAAATTCTCAATAATTTTCAAATCTATTCTCACTTGTTAATATTATCCCAGAACGAAAGAATCACCCGCTGATAAAGCAAAGGGTGATGATCAAAATAACAGGAAGGAGGTGCGGATGATGGCAAACACAATATTTACGGAGTGGAAGGCTTGTATGTGTTGTCGAATGTTTAACTCCCGGGTGGATGAGATGGCCCGGATGAGCGGTGAGTCCGCATGTCCGGAAACGATACGATGTTGAAACAGGTATCATGAAATGTGCCAGCCGCCCGGGAGCTTAGAGAAGCCCCGGTTTTTTTATCGAAAGAAAAAAACGGGGCGGCACAGAAAAACATCCGGAAGTGATGAGCCGGATGAATAAAAAAGAACAAAACAGAAAACATAAACGAGTCTGCTAAAACAGATAAACAGACACAAAAACAGAAAATTCATAAAAGATAAGGAGAATAAAAATGAGCGATTATAGATTTGAAACATTACAGTTACACGTTGGTCAGGAACAGGCAGATCCCGCTACGGATTCAAGAGCGGTTCCTATTTACCAGACAACATCATATGTTTTTCATAACAGCAAGCATGCGGCAGACCGGTTCGGCCTTGCAGATCCGGGAAACATTTACGGAAGACTTACAAACAGCACACAGGATGTACTCGAAAAGAGAGTGGCTGCACTGGAAGGCGGAAGCGCAGCGCTTGCAGTAGCAAGCGGAGCAGCAGCTATCACATATACGATAGAAGCACTTGCAGCAAACGGCGGACACATTGTAGCACAGAAGACAATCTACGGCGGAAGTTTCAATCTTCTTGAGCATACGCTTCCCCAGTACAATATAGAAACAACATTTGTAGATGCACATAACCTTCAGGAAGTAGAGGGTGCAATAAAGGACAACACCAGAGCAATCTATCTGGAGACGCTGGGAAATCCCAACAGTGACATCCCCGATATTGATGCTATAGCTGAGATAGCACACAGGCACGGACTTCCTCTTGTAGTAGACAATACTTTCGGAACACCTTACCTTATCAGACCTATCGAGCACGGTGCGGACATCGTGGTTCATTCCGCAACAAAGTTCCTCGGCGGACACGGCACTACGCTGGGCGGCGTTATCGTAGAGGCAGGAAAGTTTGACTGGAAGGCAAGCGGAAAGTACAAGGGAATAGCTGATCCCAATCCCAGCTACCACGGTGTATCCTTCTATGACGTTGTAGGACCGGCGGCATTTGTTACTTATATAAGGGCAATCCTTCTCAGAGACACGGGCGCAAGCATTTCACCCTTCAATGCATTCCTCCTCTTGCAGGGTGTAGAGACTCTGTCTCTGAGACTGGAAAGACACGCAGAGAATACCAAGAAAGTGGTAGAATATCTCTCGAAGAATCCGAAGGTTGAAAAGGTAAACCATCCTTCACTTTCAGACCACCCCGACCATGCGCTGTATGAGAAGTATTTCCCCAATGGCGGTGCATCCATATTCACTTTCGATATCAAGGGCGGAAAGGAAGAAGCATGGAAGTTCATTGACAGCCTGGAGATCTTCTCACTGCTTGCAAATGTAGCAGATGTAAAGAGCCTTGTTATCCATCCGGCATCCACAACTCACTCACAGCTTTCTGAAGAAGAGCTTCTGGATCAGGGAATCAGGCAGAGCACCATAAGGCTTTCCATAGGTACGGAGCACATTGACGACATCATAGCTGATCTGGAGAAAGGTTTCGCAGCAATCTAATAACACTATAAAAAGAAAGAGGTAAAAATTATGTCTAAGATTTACAAAGGAACATTAGGACTTATCGGAAATACACCCCTTGTTGAGGTGGTAAATATTGAGAAAGAGCTGGGACTTGAGGCAACGATCCTGGTTAAGCTCGAATATTTCAATCCTGCCGGAAGCGTTAAGGACCGTATCGCAAAGGCAATGATAGAGGATGCTGAGGAGAAGGGACTCTTAAAGGAAGGTTCAGTTATCATTGAGCCCACATCCGGAAATACCGGTATCGGTCTTGCAGCCATAGCAGCAGCAAAGGGATACCGTATAATCCTTACCATGCCTGAGACTATGAGCGTGGAGAGAAGAAATATCCTGAAGGCTTACGGCGCAGAACTTGTACTCACTGAGGGTGCAAAGGGAATGAAGGGAGCTATCGCTAAGGCTGAGGAGCTTTCCAAGGAAATTCCCAATAGCTTCATACCCGGTCAGTTTGTTAACCCGGCAAATCCTGCAGTTCATAAAGCAACAACAGGTCCGGAGATCTGGAATGATACCGACGGAAAGGTTGATATCTTTATCGCAGGCGTAGGTACAGGCGGAACAGTAACAGGTACAGGTGAGTATCTGAAAGAAAAGAATCCGAACATCAAGGTTGTGGCACTGGAGCCCGAAGATTCACCGGTTCTTTCCGAGGGCAGAGCCGGAGCACATAAGATCCAGGGCATAGGTGCAGGTTTTGTGCCTGACGTGCTCAATACAAAGGTTTATGATGAGGTATTCAAGGCTCCTAATCAGAATGCTTTTGATACAGCAAAGCTTCTTGCTAAGAAGGAAGGCATATCAGTAGGTATCTCCTCCGGCGCATCCCTTTACGGTGCTATCGAGCTGGCAAAGAGACCTGAAAATAAGGGCAAGACAATAGTTGCGCTGCTTCCTGACAGCGGTGACAGATATTATTCCACAGCGCTGTTTACGGAGTAATACCGGTTAGGAAAATAAAACGCTTAATTGTGCTGATATTTCAAAAGCCCGGAGTTTTGGACCTGACCCCGGGCTTTTTTATACCAAATCTGCGATAAGCATAACTTATCACAGAGAATAAAATATAAAAAATATTCAAATTATACGGACGGTGCTAATCTAAAAATATGAAAACGATACTTGCATTTGGCGATTCGAATACATGGGGGCTGGTGCCCAAGTCGGAGCCTTTTGAAAGATACCCTGAAAACGTCAGGTGGACAGGAGTTCTTCAGGGCTTGCTGGACGACGCCCGTGTGGTTGAAGAAGGTCTCTGCGGAAGGACAACTATATTTGAGGATGAGCTTAGGCCCGGAAGAAAGGGACTGGCAATGCTTCCGATGATACTAGAGAGCCAGTATCCTGTTGATGCAGCCATCATAATGCTGGGGACAAATGACTGCAAAAGTGTTTACGGCGCGTCCGCCCATACCATAGGCATGGGGATGGAACTTTGCATAGATGAATTAAAGAAGCATATTCCTGCAGAAAAGATATTATTGGTTTCACCCATATTTTTAGGAAATGACGTATGGTGGCCTGATATGGATCCGGAGTTCGGACCCAGGTCGGTTGAAGTAAGCAAAGAGCTTAAGGCAATATATGCAAGGATAGCTGAAAGGAAAGGAACTGCTTATCTGGCTGCTTCAGACCATGCCAGTGCAGATGCTTCAGATAACGAGCATATGAACGAGAAAAGTCATGCCGGATTTGCGGAAGCAGTATATGAGAAGCTGGTGGAGATGGATGTAGCGTGAAGGATATAAAAATGGAAAACAGCCCGGGATTCAATACGAAAATGTTACATGGCAAGGCTGCACACAGGTATGGGCAGGGCGAGATACTGCCTCCCATATCACAGGTGACGGCTTTTTCATACGAAAGCATGGAAGAGCTGGAAAAAGTATTTTCCCATAAGAGCATGGGTTATGCCTACACTCGCATCGGGAATCCGACTCTGTCTGCATTTGAGCAGAAGATAAATGAACTTGAGGGCGGAATTGGTGCCATAAGCTGCAGCAGCGGAATGTCCGCCATATCTGCTGCACTGCTGACGGTATGCGAGAGCGGGGATGAGATCATAGCGGGAAGCGGCCTTTATGGCGGAAGCATAGACCTCTTCCACGACCTGGAAAAATTTGGCATACATACCAGATTCGCAAAAGTACTTAATAAGGAAAATATAGAGAGCCTCATCACTGAAAGGACAAGAGTGGTATTCGGCGAGCTTATCAGCAACCCTTCCCTTAATGTGCTTGATGTGGCGGGGGCAGCGGAAGCGGCACACAATGCAGGGATTCCGCTTTTTGTTGATTCCACTACAGCAACGCCTTACCTGGCACAGCCCCTTTCACTGGGAGCAGATGTGGTGATACATTCTACTTCCAAATATATCAACGGTGGCGGAAATGCCATAGGCGGGATCATAGTAGACAGCGGAAAGTTCAAATGGGATTTTGAAAAGCATACTGCACTTTCCGAATTTAAAAAATACGGAAAAATGGCCTTTCTGCTAAGGCTCCGTACGGACCTTTGGGAAAACCTTGGCGGGTGCATGGCCCCCATGAATGCTTACCTTTCTTTTATCGGGGCAGATACCCTGGGGCTCAGAATGGAGAGGATATGCGAAAATGCCGATGCCCTGGCTAAGGCTTTGGATAAAGAAGACGGCATCAGCGTAAATTACCTGACTCTTGAGTCGCATCCTTATCAAAAATATGTGTATAAAGAACTTGGCGGATACGGCGGAGGCATCCTTACCTTCAGGGCAGGAAGTAAGGAGCGGGCATTCAAGATTATAAATAATCTTAAGTTTGCACTTATTGCAAGCAATATAGGAGACCTTCGGACACTGGTCATACATCCTGCTTCGACGCTTTATTTAAAGAGCGGAAAGGCAGAGACCGAAGCTGCCGGCGTATTCGAAGATACCATCCGGGTAAGCGTCGGAATAGAGGATAAGGAAGATCTGATAAATGACTTCCTGAATGCAGTCAGGGAAAGCCGTTCTAATGAAGAATGATGATAATGCGGCGGCCGGAGCAACGTGCATGACAGATATAATAAGCAAAGCTTACGCCCATGCAAAAAGGGAATATCCATATGAATGCTGCGGCATCCTGCTTGGAAAAAGCGTGCAGGGAAATGAAACGGTAATTACTGATTATGTACCTGCGGATAATGAAAATCTGATCGGGAAACGGACAAAGCATTTTTACATAGATCCGCTGAAGTTCTATGAAAAGGAAAAGAAATATTCAGAACAGGGACTGGATATCATAGGAATCGTCCATTCCCATCCTGATGCAGAGGCAAGGCCTTCATCAGAGGATGAAAAAAATATGATCCCCGGTCTTCTGTACCTGATCATAGAAGTCAGGAAGGGCGAAAGCACCGGCCACAGATTCTGGCAAAAAGACCGGACGACAATGAATGTTTCAGAAGTTTTGAAAAGTTTTGAAAAGTTTTGAAATATTTTGAATAAGTAACTATTAATGACAGTCGTAACCCAAAGGTTTTGAACCGTTACCTGAATAAAAAGGAGATGAGTCAAATATCATGAAAGTCATTATTTCGGCAACATTAAGATCATTTTTTGACCGGAATGCAGAGCTTGATATAGAAGCGAATACAGTTGCGGGCATACTTGATGCCCTTACAAAGAAATTTCCGGATGCAAAAAAAGGCTTGTATGAAGAAGACGGTAAGCTCAGGACATTTATCCGCATCTTTGCTGATGATGAAGATGTGACGGATGCTGCGAGACACAGTGAAGCATTGGATGGAGTGAAGCAGGTTCTTCTTCTTCCCTTGTTTGCAGGCGGTGCACCTGAGGATAGCATCATATCTGATGAACGCCGCAAGGAAGTATCTCTTGATGATAAAGAGATCGAGCGTTTCAATAAGCATCTGCTTCTCAGGGAAATAAGCGTTAAAGGACAGAAAAGAATAAAAGCTGCAAGAGTTGTGGTCATCGGTGCAGGTGCACTGGGATCCCCAGTTATCCAGTACCTTGCGGCAGCAGGAGTAGGAACCATCAAGGTGGTAGATTACGATGCAGTAACCGTGGGCAATCTTCAGAGCCAGGTGATACACAGCTCCCGTGACGTGAAGAGGCCGAAAGTGGCTTCTGCCAGGGATACCATCAGGAATGTGGACCGCAATATCGAGGTCATTGCGGAAAATGTAATGCTTACGGCAGAAAATGCACTGTCACTGATAGAGGGCTTTGATCTGGTGCTTGACTGCACAGACAATTACAAGGCCAGATACCTTATCAATGATGCCTGCATATTAAGCGGCATCCCTTTGGTATTTGCTTCCATCTATCAGTATGAAGGCCAGGTGAGCATTTTCGGATACAATGACGGACCCTGTCTTAGATGCGTTTACCCTGACCCTCCGGCGCCGGGGCTTGTTCCCACCTGTGCGGAAGGAGGCACCATTAGCCCCCTGTCAGGAATAGTAGGAAGCATACAGGCCAATGAGGCACTCAAACTTATCATAGGCATAGGTGAGCATTTAAGCGGAAGGCTGCTTACAGTTGATACTCTGGGGCTTAAGTCAAATGTGCTTAAGATAAAGAAGAACTGTAACTGTCCCCTCTGCGGCAGGGCCCCTGTAATAACAGATGTAAATGATTTTGATTATGAAGAGTTCTGCGGACTTAAGCAGGAAGAGACAGAAGCACCTGTTGAAGGCTTTACCCCTGAAGAGCTGGCAAGAAAGATCGAAAACGGTGAACCCGTTACCATAGTTGATGTAAGGGAGCCCCACGAAAGGGCGATAGTAAAATTCCCGGATGCTCTGGTGATCCCTATAGGTCAGCTTGCAAGGAGACAGAAGGAGCTTGATCCCGAAATAGATACAGTCTTTATCTGCAAGGAAGGAAAGAGAAGCGTCCTGGCTATCAATACCCTTCGCGAAGCAGGATACAAGGGCGCACTTTATAACCTTAAGGGCGGAATGGATGCAATGAAGGACATCATATTCTCCCACGAGGGAGGCTTCCTGTAAAAAACACATCGGGGGGGAGCAATTGCTGCGTATATTTAAACGAAAAAGGAATTGTGCGATTTCTAAGTTCGTTTAGTATAGATCATCATAGTTGTCAACACTAATAAGGAGGACTGACAAAATGGCAAAAGAAACAGAAACAAACGCACAGGGCATCAACGCTCTTGGAGCAGCAGCAGCTTATAATCTGGCCAATGTTACCAAGACAAAACCCCAGTATGGAGCACTTACCCCAAAGTGGCTCACAAAGTTCCTTGAGTTTAAGGGACTTGAGACAGGCATCTTTCGTGTAAACAAGGTTGTAGAAGGCGAGACTCCCCTCGATGTTCTCTGCAGCCAGACCAAGAAGAGCGATATCATTCCTCAGGGTTATGTCGAGTATGAGACTGAGCCCCGTGAGTACAGGCTTAATTCCATTTCAACCATCATCAATGTGAATACTGCTATCGAGGACGTTTACAGCGCACCTTACGATCAGGTTCAGGAACAGCTCGGCCTTGCAATTGAGTCTCTTCGTGAGCGTCAGGAGAGCCAGCTCATCAATAACGATGACTACGGTCTCTTAAAGAACATTGCTGATTCACAGAGAATCCAGACCAGGAACGGAGCACCCACACCTGATGATCTTGATGAGCTCATTACAAAAGTATGGAAGGAGCCCTCATTCTTCCTTGCTCATCCCAGGGCTATAGCTGCATTCGAGAGAGAGTGCACAAAGAGAGGCGTTCCCCCTGTTGTCGTAAACATTGCAGGCGGTACTTTCCTTACATGGAGAGGAATCCCCATCATACCTACAGACAAGCTGCTTGTTGACGGTCTCAAGAATCCTACATCACAGAGCGGCAAGACCAATATCCTTCTGATCCGTACAGGAGAGGCTAAGCGCGGAGTTATCGGTCTCTTCCAGGCAGGTCTTAAGAATGAACATTCAAGAGGACTTTCCGTACGTTTCCGCGGAATAGATGACAAGGGCGTAGCATCCTATCTGCTTTCACTTTATTGCTCTGCAGCAATACTTGCTGATGATGCAATAGCAGTTCTGGAAGATGTAGAGGTAGGTGAATATTATGATTACGACTGATCAGTATGCTGTAACAGAACACGCATTGGGACTTCCGAGCGCAGCAGAACTGACGGCCCTGGCAAATGAGATGTATCCTGACTTTCCGGTGCCCGGCGTGGTGACACCGGGGATAAGCCCGGAAAGTGCATCCGAGACAGCAGGTGTTTCCCAGCAGCAGACAGCAGCTGTACCCGCACCTTCGGTTAAGGATGAGTTTGACTGGGAGCATCCCTTCGGAATAGGTGATCCTTCTGCCAAGCCGGTATCGTACTCACCCAGGGTTCAGTCTAAGACTCAGGCCGAGGAGTACGACAGGCGTGTTGACGCGCCCACATCCATCGGCGGAGACGGAGTGGCTGCTCAGGGCGAAAGTGCAGAAAAGGCAACTTCAAGGAATGACTCAATCCGCATAGGCAGCAAGACTCTGGCTCAGATAAGGGACGACTTCCCGATACTTAAGGAGCGGATAAACGGAAATCCTCTTGTATGGCTTGATAACGGCGCAACAACACAGAGACCGAGACAGGTGATCGACAGGCTCTCATACTACTATGAGCATGAAAATTCCAATGTCCACAGAGGAGCACATTCACTTGCGGCAAGGTCTACTGATGCATATGAGAATGCAAGAGATATCGTAAGGGATTTCATAGGTGCGCCTTCATCCGAAGAGATAATCTTCGTAAGGGGAACTACCGAAGCAATCAACCTTGTGGCAAATGCTTATGTTAAGCCTCAGCTTACACCCGGGGATGAGATAATCGTTTCCATACTTGAGCATCATGCCAACATCGTTCCCTGGCAGCTTATCGCACAGAAGACCGGTGCAGTCATCAAGGTGATCCCCTGTGACGAGACCGGACAGCTGATACTGTCAGAGTATGAGAAGCTCTTTACAAAGAGAACGAAATTCGTTGCAGTGACCCATGTGTCAAATGTGCTGGGTACAGTGACGCCCATAGAGGAGCTTATAGCGGTGGCCCACAGGCACGGCGTAAGGATACTCATAGACGGTGCACAGTCCATTGCACATATACCCGTGAATGTTTCCGCGCTGGATGCAGACTTCTTCGTATTCTCGGGACACAAGGTGTTCGCACCTACGGGCATCGGTGTGGTATACGGCAAGAAGGAGCTGCTTGAAGCTGCGGAGCCTTATCACGGCGGCGGCAACATGATAGCGGATGTGACCTTTGAGCGTACCATATACAATGGCATACCTAATAAATTCGAGGCGGGTACCGGAAGCATAGCAGATGCAGTAGGACTTGGCGCAGCGCTTTTGTATCTGACAGAAATAGGAATGCCCTGCGTATACAGGTGGGAGCATGAGCTGCTGCAGTATGCAATGAAGGAAATGAAGACGGTTCCGGGACTGACCCTTATAGGAACTGCCCTCAATAAGGCCTCCGTTCTTTCTTTCAAGCTTGACGGATACTCTGACGAGGAGGTCGGCAAGAGGCTGGATGCCTACGGCATCGCTGTAAGGACCGGACACCACTGCGCACAGCCCGTGCTCAGGCATTTCGGTTACGAAGGTTCCGTCAGACCGACGCTTGCGCTCTACAATTCGCCAGATGATATCGATTCACTGGTGAAGGTACTGAGAACCTTTGCGTAGAAATTTCAACTTTAGTAACTTTATAACTTTACAACCTTATAACTCCCCACACCGTATAGCCTCGCCTGACGGTGTAAAGTGAGACTCAGTGAACTGACCCCACCGTCAGGTGAGCTATCGGTGTGGGGGAATTATAGATACTACAGACTGTTACACTATATATATAACACAACAAAAATGACAGATTACGTAAGAGAAGAAGAAATAGAAAACATAGTACAAAAAGTTCTTTCCGATTTCGACAAGGGAAGGAACATTGATGTCATTGATCTATTCAATAAGCCTGACAAAGGCGAAGTAAGGGAAATTGTTGTAAATCTTTTTAAGATAGTTTTCCCGGGATATTTCAGGCATCGTACTTTTAAGATATACAATCCCAGAAATACCTTTGCGGTTACCGTAGAAGATATTTTTTATCACATGAACAAGCAGATCTTTCTTGCACTGGATTTCTGCAAGCTCAGGGGTGTGATGACCGAGGAAGAAAGGCGTAAGGAAAGCTATCGTATTTGCTGTGCCTTTTTCGATAAGCTTCCTGAGATCAGGGAGTATGTGGAATCCGACCTGCTGGCCGCATATGACGGGGATCCGGCAGCATGCTGCTATGAGGAGATAATCCTTGCATATCCCGGACTCATGGCAATCACTGTCAACAGACTTGCACATGAGCTGTATCAGTTAAGTGTGCCGGTAATTCCCAGGCTTATGACGGAATTTGCCCATTCAGAGACAGGGATAGACATTCATCCCGGTGCAACCATAGGCAAGTATTTTTTCATTGACCATGGTACGGGCATTGTAATAGGCGAGACTTCCGTTATCGGAGAAAATGTAAAAATCTATCAGGGTGTTACCATCGGTGCACTTTCAACAAGAGGCGGACAGAAGCTTTCCGGCAAGAAGCGTCATCCGACTATCGAAGACAATGTGACGATATATGCAGGAGCATCCATACTTGGCGGGGATACCGTGATCGGTGAGGGCTCCGTCATAGGAGGCAATACCTTTATTACATCAAGTG
>JAILDD010000100.1 GCA_024689605.1 Lachnospiraceae bacterium | reverse complement strand
TTATGCGAGACAGTATATAAATGGGGCTGTGGTTTCTGATGTGTACTATGCAACGGATTGGGATAAAACGAGTCCTAATATAGTACTTGCATCTGATGCTCAGCCTGTAGCAGATCTTGATACTTCCAATGTTATTTCCCCGGAGGTACTGTTTCCCATAGTTAAGGAGGAGGCGGAGAAGAACTCGGATAAGCTGAATGACTACAATAATAAAGGTGTCTACGGATTTTATCTGTTATCCTATGAGTCGGCAGGGGACCGCCTTGTTTACGATTTTACGGTAAACGAATTCAGCCATGTGAAGTTTGATGCCGTGACAGGTAATCTGGTGTCAGAAGACTTCTGGGACGGAGCTATAGAGGACTGAAAATATAAAGCTTCTTTAGAAATTGAAATTGTACGGACTGCTTGTGCATGATATAATCCACGCATAAGCAGTTTTTCTATTTATGAAATTCTAACGAGCGTCGGCTCATTCTTGTAATTCTGAAATTCCTGCTTATGATTCCAAGAAAACCGGCAGGGATTTAGGGTGTTTGATTTGCTCTCTTTTTCTCTGCCAGCAATTGTGCAAAGGAGAGAAAAATATGGGTAAAACAAAGACAGTAAAGAGTTATGAGGAACTTAAGTTCAGTGACGATTTCATGTTCGGCAAAATCATGGAGGATAAGGAACTCTGCCGGGAGGTTCTGGAGTGTCTGCTTCAGCAGCCGGTGGGCGAACTGACAGAGGTACAGACACAGCGTGAGTTCAGGTATACATCTGACGGAAAGCCTATCCGTCTGGATGTATATAATGAGGATAGCGACGGCCGGATCTATGATGCTGAGATGGAAAATCTGAATCATAAATCGGTCGAAAGTCATCAGCTTCCTAAAAGGAGCAGATTTTATCAAGGCGCAATTGATATCGATTTTATGGATAAGAAGTTTTCTTATAAGCTTCTTCCGGAGAGCAGGGTGATTTTTATTTGCACATTTGATCCGTTTAAGCTGGGCTTGAGCAGATATACGTTTCGTGAGAGATGTGATGAAAATCCTGAGATATGTCTTAATGACGGAACTGAAAAAGTGTTCTATAATTGTAAATATGAGGGGGAGGATATTCCGGATGGTATCAGGAACTTGTACGAATTTATTGGTACCGGTAACACAAGTGATGAATTAACAGAAAAACTGGATTTTGCAGTAACAAAGGCACGAAGTAACGAAATCTGGAGGACTCAGTACATGAAAGAATGGGTTGTGATACAGGATGCGAGGGATGAAGGCTATGAGGATGGTCTTGAGATTGGACTTGCGACTGGTCGCGAAGAGGGCATAAAGGAAGGTCGCAAAGAAGGTATCAAGGAAGGCCATGAAGAAGCTGATCACGAGACAATCTCGCGCATGTTGCGTTCCGGCAAGACTGTTAAAGAAATAGCAGATTTCTGTGGCTACCCCATGGAGCAGGTGAAAGCAGTGGAGAAGGAACTGCTGGTTTCTGCGGATTAAGCTGTATATAAGCTGTCGCAGATGTTACTATGGAAATTAGGACATAAGCTGTATTATATTTACTAGCTCGCGAAGAACCTTAGTATGCAGCTCAGCTGTTTCCCTTAACGTATCCAATGTAAAATATTCGCATTCAAAAGCATTCCCGTCGCTCAGGGCGGGGATGCTTTTTTTGTGTGATAAAGAGTTAGACCCCGCGTTTTGTACGTGCATAGGGAGGGAGAGGGCTGATGCAATAGTTGGTGTATAAGAGAAAGGTAAGTCGGTCTCTGTCACCAGATATTCCTGCGGAACGGATTTTACTGTCTCCGGCAGCTTCTTTGCCCCGGTTTTCAGCAACGTAGTGCCTACGCCCAGCCTGAAGCCCAGTTTTATAAATTCCTTCGCGGCCTCTGCACTGTAAGCGTATCCATGCATTATGCCTTTCACACCTGGGTAAGCCCGCAGTATCTTCAGCGTGTCTTCGCAGGCAGATACGGAATGTACGGATACCGGCAGGCTGAATTCCAGGCTAATTTCCAGCTGTTTTCTGAATATTGCCTTCTGCAGTTCCCTGTCCGGCATGTCCTTACGGTAGTCCAGGCCGATCTCGCCTATGGCTGAGATGTTTTTGTTATCATTTAAAATGGTTCGGAGCTCAGCAATCTGGCTGTCCGGATCGTCAGCTATGTACTGTGGATGGATGCCGGCTGCGATATGCAGGGATGCGGATTTGTCTTTTTGCGGCTCTGATAAATTATCAAAAGGGTAATTATCATCTGAAACAAAACCATTTTCAAAGGTTATTCCATTTGCGGTTTCACTTATTTTCTCATATACCTTTAAAAGCTCCACAGCTTTTCGGGAACTTTCTATATCATAGGAAACACAGAGAAGTCCGGTCACGTCCTGACGGCCTAGTTCCTTCAGATAGACAGCCAGGTCTTCGGGTTTTATAAATTCTTGCAGATGCACATGGGAATCAACCATAATATTTTAACATTCAATCATTGTGGACTGACATAGTTGGACGAATCGATAGGTTCTGATCAGTTACTTTACCGTTTTTCGTGAGGTACAACTCATATGGTACAAAAAAAACACCATCCCCAACGATCCATGTCGTCAAAAATGATGCTTTAGTGCACCGCCAGGGGCTCGAACCCTGGACACCCTGATTAAGAGTCAGGTGCTCTACCAACTGAGCTAGCGGTGCATACCGCATGTCCTCATCAAAGGCACAATGAAAATTATAGTACATAGTTTTGAGTAATGCAAGAGTTTTTTTGAAAAGTTTTCGCACTTTTTTTGCAGGGTTACATAAATCACCCTGCGCCTTCCGGCACAGGGTGAAATTGGACTTTTGGTACAAAGGGACTGCACCCGCTTTATGCCTTGTAGAGTTCTTTCTCGGGTACAAAGGTTCCATACTGCTGATTAATCTGGCGCTGTCTTGATGTAAGCTGACGTCCGGCATAGCCGTCGCAAATACGGCTAGGGAAAAAAGTTATCTCGTACTGCCACATATTATTTCTATATGAATAAGTCACTACCTGAGCCGGATCACGGCCATTATCTCCCAAATGCTCGTATCCTTTTCTGTACACCATGTCGCCTGCCTTAAATTTCTTTTTCGGTTTGCTTGCTCCACCTGCTGCCTGATCCAGTTCCTCATCTGCCAACTTTGCGTTCATTTCTTTGTTCTCTGCCATAATGATTTCCTCCTCATTTTTTGTTATAGTTTTTGCTTCTTTACTCAATAACAGACCGGTTTCATCTTGTTATTGTAAATTTCGTTTTACGTATTGTCTGTCTCATCAGTCCAGTATCTCGACGATTTTAAATGCCCCCATTGCTACGAGTGCGATTTTTACTCTTTTTCCGGGAAGCTCCACGCCGATAATGTCACAGCTTGCGATTCTTGTGTTATTGGGTGAGGTCTCAACAAGCCACTTGTCATGAAAGGGATCTTCCCAGGCGCTTAATACCACACCTTCAATAGGCTCTCTGCCTGCATTGGCTCCGCCTGCTGCTTCAGCCATCATCTCGTCATTGATTTTTGTGTTTTCTTCCATACCCATTTTGTAACCCTCCTTACATTTATAGTCTTGTAGTTTTTTCTGTTTTCATCCGGCCGTTTTTCTGTCGGATATCTGTTCTTGATGAGTTTAAGATATCAAAATCAAGGCCCCTACTTCAATAAATCGTGCCCAAGTGGTTGTTTTTAGTGTCTAAACGGTAAATATTGTGGCAATAAAGCTTCTTGGACAGTATATTCTGTGCCTAAGTGGTAGATTTTGAGCACGGAATTCCCCACACCGTCAGGTGAGATATCGGTGTGGGAAGAGTAATAAAAAACTATACGACAAAGTTGTTCTCTATGATAGAATAAAATCTTGTGGGATGTTTATTTATATAATCAGACACAGAGGGGGAACTGATATGATACGTGAAATAGAAGAAAAAGATTACCGGGAAGCGGTGGCTGTCATAAAGGAAAGCTTTATGACCGTCGCCGATGAGTTTGGGATCACGGAGGAAAATGCACCGAGGTATGTGGCATTTGCAACCGATGAGGACAAGCTAAAATCCTGGCGAGATGAACAGCACAGGCCCATGTTTGGATTCTTTAAGGATGATAAAATGGTGGGCTATTATAATCTGTGCATAAACGGCGATGAATGTGAGCTTGGAAGCTTAAGTGTTCTTCCGGAATACCGTCATGGCAGGATCGGACAGCAGCTTTTGGAGGATGCGGTCAGCAGGGCAAAGTCACTTGGCTGCAAAACCATGAAGCTGAGCATTGTTGAAGAGAACCAGGTGCTCAGGAAGTGGTATGAAAATCAGGGCTTCATTCACGAAGGAACTGAAAAGTTTGATTTTTTCCCTTTTACATGCGGATATATGAAGAAAGACCTGTCGGTCGGAAATGAAATGGCTTCAAATGTAGCAGCTTCTGATGTGGCAGCAACTGTTGCAGCAGGTGCGGTTGTTCAGGGGGCTGCTAATCAGAAAGTAACCAAACAGAGAAAACCAAAGCTCACCCGGGCTGAGAAAAAGGCGGCCAGGAAAGAGCGCAAAAGGCGCTGGAAGGAAACAAAGAAGGAAGACCGCAGGAAACTCAAGGAGCATTACAAGGATGCCCCCTGGTTTATCCGCATTCCCAGACTTCTTGCTTTCCCTCTTTTGCAGGTTTCCATCATCCTGACGGCAGTGGTTATTGTTCTGGCAATAGTCGGGTTGTGCGGGTATTTGGGTCTTGAAATGTACTATACAGACCTGTATGACAATAGGAATGAGCCTGTCGACAGGGAAGAGATACTGGCTCTGTCACCCATAGATGAGGAAGGGGCTGAAAAAATAGCGGCCATTCCCGGTGTGGATCCTGATGATACATGGACCATCTGTGTCTATATGATAGGTGCGGATTTGGAGGACTTTGATGAAAATGATCTGTCCTTAACCACCATGTTAGAGACTTCAGAGGAAAGAAGCGTAAGAAATGCAGAGGAGACAGATGAGATATTTGGGCTTTTGAACCAGTATTCGACAGAGCTTGAATCAAAAGGCTTAGAGCTGCCGGAATTTCTCTATTATCCTGATCCGCCTTCAGAAGCCTACAGTGTGTATCTTACAGATGATGTGATAGTTGCGGAAATGGACGGATGCGCATCTACTGATATTTATGAGATGATTGATGCGGATACTCCGGACAATATTTCCGTTGTGGTCCAGACTGGCGGTGCAACCAGATGGAGCAATACTTTTATAAATCCCAACAAGACTCAGCGGTTTTTAATTAAGGAAGGCAGGTTTGAGGAAATCGAGAATCTTCCGCTTCAGAGAAGTACTGATCCTCAGACTCTGGCTGATTTTATAAAATACTGTGATGATAACTATAAGTCAGACCATATGATGCTGGTTCTCTGGGATCATGGTTCAGGACCTTTCGGTTATGGTTCGGACTCTATCTACGGCGGAAAATGTATGAGCTTAAAGGATATCAGGGAAGCTCTGAGCATGGTCTATGAGCCGAATATGGAGGATCCCGCTTTTGATATCATTGGCTTTGATGCCTGCCTTATGTCTAATCTGGAGGTTACCCACGCTCTGAACGGTTTTGCTTCCTATTATGCACTGAGCGAGGAGACTGAGCCTGGTGAAGGCTGGGATTATGACGGATGGCTGGGAGCCATGAAGGATGATCCTTCCATGAGCCCGGCTGCGGTGGCTCAGGCTGTAGCAGACAGCTATACGGATCATTACATGACCCAGAATGTTAATATAGGCGAGGAACTTTTTACAAGTGACGTGACATTTGCGGTTATCGATGCGGCAAAAGCGGAGGAACTGTATGATGCCTATTGTGCTCTTGCTGAAAGGCAGCTCACAGACTCGGCGGGGGATATAAGTGTTCTTGCGGAGATAGGACGCTGCTGCAATAAATCAACCCATGTTGTCGGTGACAGCTACAATGTTTTCAACCTTGTGGATCTGGGAAATTACATAGAGTATATGGGCGACACATATCCGGAAGAGTGTGCGGAGATAGACAGGCTGATGGATGAGACCATACTGTACCATCGTGAGAACGGAAGTCTCTGCGATTCGGAAGGTCTTAGTGTCTATATTCCCGGAAGCATAGATTCCTTTGCCGGCCTCTGGTATTTCCTGGATTATGAGTACAATATCTGCGAGGATGACAATATCCGGGCTCTTTACTATTACAAAATGTCCGGCTGCCTGAATGATGAAATGCAGGAACAGCTGGTTGAGCTTACGGATGAAACGCCGCTTATACTGGATGTTTCCGATTTTTATGCTTTTGAAAAGAATGAGCCGGTTATCGCTGATAATACGTTTTCTGTACCTGTCAGCGAGGAACTGCAGAAAATGATACAGGGCTATTCCTTTATGCTTGCATCATATGATGAAGATACTGAGAATATCGTGTATTACGGTGAGGATGAATACATGTATCTTGATGGTGAAGGCAGTATCTGCAGCGAGTTTGACGGCGAATGGGTATTCATGGACGGACAGCCTCTTTGCATAGAGATCACTTCTGCAACATACTCGGTTGTGGAGTACCGTTCTAGGGTGCTGTATGAAGGACAGGAAGCTTATCTGGTATTTGCCTACAACAGGGATACGGAGGATTTCAGCATAAAGGGAATAAGGCTGATTCCGGTAGATTCAGACGACGGCATCAACTTCATGGTAAATACCAAGAGCAACATTGAGCTTCAGCCCGGAGACGAGATCGTGCCTCTGTACTATTCAACTGATGCTTACGGACAGACCTTTGATACGGAAGGCGACAGCATCAAATACCGTGTTACTATGAATATTAAGATGGAAGGAATGCCCTCTGGCTATTATCTCGGCATGGCCACCATATATGACCAGCGCGGTGACAGCTACAATTCCGCAGTCATCGGATATGATATATCCGGCGGAAAGATAAAGGAATGCAGTATAGATGAAGACTTTGTAGGAACGGATTACTGATAAGATCTGTTCAGAATGCCCCGGAGCGGATGACGTTCCGGGGCAATTTTTTTTGACTTATGTTAATGGCTATGGTAAAATTTACAAGATATTGGGTTTTTATGCTCTTTTGGGGGGCAGATTTAGTGTAATGAGGTAAGGTAAGTTGGATAACAGAGAATACAAGATCCGTCTGGAACAGATATCATCATTGGCTGCGGAGAATGATTTTAAAAAGGCAGTAAAGATAGCAGACCGTATTGACTGGCGGCGTGTTCCCGCGGATATGACGACGCTTATGCAGATCAGCCAGCTTTACCGTTTGTCCGGGAGGTCGGATGAAGCGGTGGAGATGCTCAGGCTTGCATATAAGAACAACAAGAAGGCAAAGAAGCGTCCTAATAAAAAGCTTGTTTATGCACTCTGCGATCTTTATCTTGAAAGAGGAGATGCTGACAATGCGGAAAAGACATACCGTCTGTACAAAAACCTGGACCCGGACAGCATAGAAAAGCTGATCCTTCAGTACAGGCTGGTGGAGCTGTGCGGCGGTTCCCTCAAGTCCCAGATAGATATTTTAAAGCAGATGCATAATTTTGCGCCTTCACATCCCGAGTGGCGTTACCAGCTGGCGTACCTGTATCACAGGGCAGGTGCCACAAGGGAGTGCGTGGAGACCTGTGATGATATAGTAAGATGGTTTTTTAAGGGCCCGGTGGTAATAAAGGCTCTTGAGCTTAAGATGCTTCACGAGAGGCTTACCCCTGAGCAGCAGCGCATATATGATGTCCGCAACGAGGCTGAGCTCAGGAAATATGAAACGGATGATTATTCCACTGAGTACTATGACGACGGAAGCGGAGACGAGACTGAAGAGATACAGGTCAAGCTGATTGACCAGGACAAGTTCAATACCGTCAATCTTTCCAGGGAGCTTGCCGCATCCATGGCAGAGCTTCTTGCAGGAGAGGAAGAGGGTAAGGCTGCAGCCCGTGACAGAAGAAAACGCAGCACTACCAGGAAGATAGTCAGCCCTCTTATTGATGAGCAGGATGACTATCCTTATGATGATGAAAACGGTTACGGCTATTCCGAAGATGAATACCGTGATGACAGATACGCTGACGAGCGTTATGCCGGAGACGGCTATAATGACGGTTATCAGGATGACCGTTACCCCGAAGAGGCATACAGGGATGATCAGTATGCAGAGGACGGCTACGCTGAAGATCAGTACGCTGACGAGCGCTATGCCGAACAGGGGTATGCCGACGGATACCGGGATGACCGTTATGCCGGAGAAGGCTATGCCGAAGATCAGTATGCTGACGGGCAATATGCTGAAGATGGCTATGGTGACGGTCAGTATCAGGAAGAAGGTTATGCACCTGATAATTATGAAGAGAGCAGTCGGGATGGCGAATCTGCTGAAGGTGGATATCAGGAGGAAGAACAGCAGGAAACGGATTATACCGGCTCCGATCAGCCTGAGGGAAATTATGAAGATGCTGAAGGACAGACTTTCTTTGAAGACAGGACAAACGAATTAGTAATAGATGTGCCCCCCGCAGGGCTCAACCCGGGATATGTGGCAGTGCCGGTAGCTGCGGCAGCAGGTGCGGCAGTGGCAAATGTGGCTGTACCGGAAGATGCTGCGGCAGACGGATCATCCGGGGAATATGCGGCTGTTGAAAATTCGTATGAGCAGGCACAGGATGCTGCTTATGACGAAGAATCGTATGAGCCGGTACAGGATGATGTTTACGAAGAAGAGCCCGAAGTGCCCGCAAGGCGCAGCTCAGCAGTAAGGGTTATCCGCACATCAGGAAGAGGCGAGGGTTCCATCTTTACCCAGAATGCGGACGGCCAGATGAGTTTTGATATGGACCAGGCTCTGGTGGAAAAACAGATCACCGGCCAGCTTACTTTGGAGGAAGCCCTTGAAAACTGGGATGTAAGGAAAGATTCTACGGATGATCTGATCTACCTGGATACGGAGAAGCGCATACAGGACAGCACGGGACCTATTTTTGCTGATTTTGAAAAACGGGTAAAGGAAAGCATAGCCCGTCATACAGAGCCGGAGCCCCCGGTAGGTCTGGCAGACCGTATCTTTGAAGATAAATATACCACTTCAGGTATTGATCTGGTTCCGCTGGACACTTATATGGAAGAGCATGAGCAGGAAGAGGCTGACTCATATGAGCGGGACGGCGGAGTGACTGAAGCTGCGGAACCGGAAGTTACCCATGAGGATGAATATCTGGCAGAGCCGGAAGAGAATGATTTTGAGGGTGTATCCCAGGATACCCACGGCACTACTATATGGAAGGAAGTGGATGCAGCCCTTCAGGCAGACAGGGAAGCTGCAAAGAATGCTGAAATAGAACCTTTGGGAGAGGCGTCAGAGGGCGTATCCCAGGATACCCACGGTACCACCATATGGAAAGAAGTGGATGCAGCACTTCAGGCTGAAAAGGCTGCGGCAGGAATGGCAGATGCGGCACTTGGTGCAGGTGAAGCTGTGGCTGAGACGGCAGCAGCCGGAGCACTGGCTGCGGGAACAGCTGCCGCAGGAGCAGAGGCAGCTGAGACAGGCGGTGCGGCAGCAGCCGGGGCTGCTGTTGCGGGCGCTGGTATTGCCGGGGCAGAAGCTGTGGCTGAAATTGCTGAAGCGGCAGCAGATGCTATTGAAGCTGCTGCGGATGACGACGACGATCTTTCACCCGGAGCAAAGGCGGTTGCGGCAGCGTTGGCTGATGACCTTGATGCTGAGCCGGCGGCTGACAGTCAGGCAGAAGCTGAGGATGCAGATGCGCAGGAAGAACCGGCTGATGCAGACGGTGCTGCAGCAGATGAAGAAGAAGCAGCCGAGGCTGAGGATGCAGAAGAAGCTGAAATCGAAGAAGACGATGAAGAAACTGAGCCGGCTTCGGATGAAGATGATATAGAAGAAACTGAAGGAGCAGATAGTGAAGATGCTGACGAAGTATCGGATGAAGAGGGTGAAGAGGACGATGAGTCTGATTCAGACGAGACCGATGCTGACGGATCAGATGAGGCAGAGGGTACAGAAGAAGAAGTCGATGAGGAAGCTGAGGAGGAAGCTGCTGATGAAGCATCCTTAAGCACCGGACAGATAGACCAGATCGGCGATGCTCTTGAGAATGATGCCGACAGGATAGGCGTGGAAACCGTTGAGGAAATCAATGATGTATATGATCCCGAAAACGGCGATCCGGATTTCTCGGATGAAGAGATAGAGATTTTTGAGCATTTCTTCTATTCAAAGAAGATGCGTGACCAGATACTTGTGTCCATTGATAATCTTTCTCTCGCACCTTATGTAGGCAATGTGATAATCACCGGCGGTGAGAAGGAAGAACTCCGAGGCCTGGCTAAGGCCTTGCTCAGGGAACTGCAGCTTATCGAAGGTAATTTCCGCGAGGACAGAGTGGCAAGGGTCAGCGGTGCTAAGATGAACAAGAAGGATGTGGCCGGTGTTCTGGCACAGCTTGATAATGGTGCCCTGCTTATAGAAGGCGCTTCAGACCTCAAACGTGAGACTCTTGAAAAGATAGCGAATGTCCTGGAAAAGACGGATACCGGCATTGTCATCATGCTCATTGATGAAAAGAAGGCTATGGATGCTGTTATCCGCGAATATCCTATGCTTGACGGTTATTTCAATGCCCGCATAGATATGGCGCCCCTTACGGATGCGGCTCTTGTAGAGTATGCAAAGAATTACGCATACCGCAAGGAATATAAAATCGATGAGGAGAGGGCGGTGCTTGCCCTTCATCAGCGCATAGATGAGCTTCAGATAGGTGAGCACAACGTTTCCCTTGCGGAAGTTGAGGAGATCGTGGACGAGGCAATATACAGGTCTTCACACCATCTGGTATCAACTTTCCTTGAGATTTTAAGCGGAAAGCGGTATGATAAAGAGGATGCGATGATTATTCTCCGGGAAAGAGATTTCCAGGGAAGAAGAGGCGGCGTCGCATAAGCCCGCGACTGACGGAACGGACAATTTATTAGGGGATTACATTATTTTAGGAGGAGTTTCTTATGGCAGCAGCAAGAAAGAAGGCAGAAAAGGGCAAGGCACCTTTGCTTCAGGAAGAGCCCGTTTTCATATCAGAAGCGGATCAGTATGTTTTCGGACAGGGTTCGCATTATGATATTTATAAAAAGCTGGGTTCCCATCCCTGCACACAGAACGGACAGAAAGGTGTTTTCTTTGGTGTATGGGCACCCCATGCCAGAGAGGTCCATGTCGTAGGAAATTTTAATAACTGGGATACTTCGGCACATCCCATGACAAAGCTGGGTGAGGGCGGCATATATGCCTGCTTTATCCCGGGACTTGGTGAGGGTGAGCTGTACAAATATTTCATTACTGCGGCAAACGGTGAAGGCATCTACAAGGCCGATCCTTTTGCCAATCTTGCAGAGCTTCGTCCCGGTACCACATCCGTAACATATGATATAAAGAAGATCCGCTGGTCGGATGAAAAGTGGATGACCGAGCGTAAAGACAGAAATCCTTTCGAATCCCCCATGTCCATATATGAGTGCCATATCGGTTCCTGGATGAAACATCCCGACGGCACAGAGGACGGTTTCTATACCTATAGGGAATTTGCTGACAGGATATGCGAGTATCTTACCCATGCAAAGTATACTCATATTGAGCTTATGGGCATATTGGAGCATCCTTTTGATGGGTCCTGGGGATACCAGGTTACCGGCTATTTCGCACCTACATCAAGATACGGTGAACCGGAAGACTTTGCGTATCTGATCAATAAGCTTCATAATATGGGGGTAGGGGTTATCCTTGACTGGGTGCCTGCGCATTTCCCTAAGGATGCCTTTGGACTTGCTAATTTTGACGGCGAGCCTCTTTTTGAGCATCCCGATTCAAGACTTGGAGAGCATCCCGACTGGGGCACCAAGATCTTCAATTATTCCAAGACAGAGGTAAGGAATTTCCTTATTGCCAGCGCACTGTACTGGCTGCGTGAGTTCCATATAGACGGTATCCGTGTGGATGCGGTTGCTTCCATGCTTTATCTTGACTACGGCAAGCGTGACGGTCAGTGGGTAGCCAACAAGTATGGCGGAAATGAGAACCTGGATGCCATAGAGTTCTTTAAGCATATGAACAGCGTCATCCACGGCCTTAATATAGGTGCCATCACCATTGCAGAGGAATCCACAGCATGGCCCAAGGTTACTGCAAGACCCGAGGACGACGGCCTGGGCTTTACTTTCAAGTGGAACATGGGCTGGATGCATGATTTCTGTGAGTATATGAAGCTGGATCCTTATTTCCGTAAGGACAATCATAATAAGATGACCTTCGCCATGAGCTACAACTGTGCGGAGAAATACATACTTCCTCTTTCACATGATGAGGTAGTTCACCTGAAATGTTCCATGGTAAATAAGATGCCGGGATACCAGGTGGATAAATATGCTAACCTCCGTGTGGGCTATGCTTACATGTTCGGTCATGCCGGTAAGAAGCTTCTCTTCATGGGACAGGATTTTGCCCAGGAGAGGGAGTGGAGCGAGAAGAGGGAGCTGGACTGGTTTCTGCTTGAGAACAAGCTGAACCGTGGAATGCTCAATTTCACTGAAGAGCTTCTTAAGCTTTACAGAGAAAACAGATGTCTTTACGAGCTGGATGACAGCTGGGAAGGCTTCGAGTGGGTAAATGCCAACGACAATTACCGCAGCACTTACAGTTTCATCCGTAAGTCAAAGGACGGCAAGAACAACCTGATCTTCATATTCAACATGACCCCCATGGAGCTTCAGGATTACAGCGTAGGCGTTCCAAAGAAGGGCAAATACAAGCTGATACTTAATTCCGATGAGGAGCGCTTCGGCGGTAACGGCCATGAGCTTCCGGCAGAGATAAAGGCGCAGGAGGGTGAGTGCGACAAGCATCCTTACTCAATAACCTTCACTCTTCCGCCTTTCGGAGCAGTGGCATACTCATTTTCATACTAGGATTTGATAAAAACAACGCATTTTGGTATAATAAATGCGTTGTTTTAGATTTAAGAAAGACCATAAGGTCCACAGGAGGTAAATATGGCAGCTAAAAAAACTACCGCAGTAACATCCTCATCAGGGGCAACCATCAGGGATTCCTTTGATAAGGAGTTGTTTAAAAGGAGTGTGCTTTACAATATTAAGACTCTTTATCGTAAGACCATCGAAGAAGCTACAATGCAGCAGATCTTCCAGGCAGTTTCCTATGCCATTAAGGACCAGGTTGTTGATATGTGGCTTGAGACCCAGAAGCAGTACGAGAAAAAGGATCCCAAGACCGTTTACTATCTGTCAATGGAGTTCCTTATGGGACGTGCCATGGGTAACATCATGATAAATATGAAGGCTTACAAGGCTGTTAAGGAAGCTCTTGAGGAGCTGGGACTTGATATAGATGTCATCGAAGATCAGGAGCCGGATGCAGCTCTCGGTAACGGCGGTCTGGGAAGACTGGCTGCCTGCTTCCTTGATTCACTTGCAACACTTGGCTATCCCGCATATGGCTGCGGTATCCGTTACAGATACGGTATGTTCAAGCAGCAGATCAGGGATGGTTATCAGGTAGAGGTTCCCGATAACTGGCTTGAGAACGGCAATCCTTTCGAGCTTCGCCGTCCCGAGTATGCTAAGGAGATCAAATTCGGCGGATATGTAAATGTAAGAGTA
>JAILDD010000055.1 GCA_024689605.1 Lachnospiraceae bacterium | reverse complement strand
GAGATCGCAAAGCTTCATCAGCGTCTCGGCACCACCATCATCTACGTTACACACGACCAGACCGAGGCTATGACACTTGGTACCAGGATCGTTGTTATGAAGGATGGTGTTATACAGCAGGTTGACACACCTCAGAACCTTTATGACAAACCTCAGAACCTGTTCGTAGCAGGCTTCATGGGATCACCTCAGATGAACTTCCTTGATGCTGTTGTTGAGATCCAGGGCGAGACAGCTTACCTGAAGATCGCTAACAAGGCAGTTCCTCTTCCTCCCGCAAAGAGTCAGAAGCTCATCGAGGGCGGATATGACGGAAAGACCGTTACATTCGGTATCAGACCTGAGGACGTATATGATTCAGAGATGATGGTTGAAGCTTCTCCTACCAGCGTATTCGAAGCAAGCATCCGTGTATACGAGCTTCTTGGTGCTGAAGTTTACCTGTATTTCGATCTTGACGAGTTCCCGATGACTGCAAGAGTTGATCCCAGGACAACCGCAAGACCCGGCGATGTTGTAAGATTCGCTTTCGATACAGAGAAGATTCATGTATTCGACAAGGAAACCGAGCACATCATCACCAACTAAGATTAGGTATATTTCAAACCCGCAGGGTGAAAGCCCTGCGGGTTTTTTATTGCCAATTATCCGTAAATCTCTTATAATTTATCAGAATGGGAGAAAGTGTTAAAAAAATAGCGGTCGTTGTACCCAGATACGGTCAGGAGGTGGCGGGACCTGTTCCCAATTACGCCTATGAACTTGTACAGAAGCTTAAGGGCTTCTATTCTGTTGACGTGCTCACGACGACGGCTTCCGATTATCAGACATGGGCAAATCATTTTCCCGAAGGCGAGAGTAAAGAAGATGATATAACTATCTGGCGCTTCCGGACTACCCAGAACAGGAATATTGAAGAGTTTGAAAAGCTTGATGCCATGAGGGAGAAGCTGGGGGTCTTGGGCGGATCCCTTGACCAGAAGCGTATCTATGCCCAGGGACCTGTGACCAGGGGGCTGGCTGCTTATGTAAAAGAGCATAAGGATGACTATGACCGCTTTATATTTATAACATTCCAGTATTTTACTTCTGCTTATGCATATCATAATGTCTCTGACAAGGCAATTCTTATTCCGCTTGTTTCACCCGAACTGGATGTGAAACAGATAAAATACAAAGTCTATAAGGATATGTTTAAGTCTGTCAGGGGCATAATCTTCAGGAACGAGAGCGAACAGAACTTTGTCAACAGCAATATAAAACTGGATGAAAAGAAACAGGCTGTGGTTGCAGCCGGCATAGATGTACCTGATTTTCTGACGGATGCCATGAAGCGGCTTAAGGCGGTTGATGAATTCAAGGCAAAATATGGAATAGAAGGTGACTACATCATATACAGCGGGCGGATAAGCAATAAGCTGGGCTGTGATAAGATGTTTGAAATATATAAGAATTACCGCGGAGGGCGTGCGTCTGCACCCATAAGTCTTGTTGCAATAGGCAGGGCTGATAATGATATGGTACTTCCCAGAAATATCGGCGCTTACTATCCGGGATTCCTGTCCGAAAGGGAAAAGCTTACAGCACTGGCAGGGGCAAAGTTCCAGTGGATCCCTGCATCTGTTTCAATAAATAAAGAGTACTGCCTTATGGGAATGGCCCTGGGAGTGCCGCCTATTGCAAACCGTGAATGTGAAAATATTAATGAACAGATTAAACGCAGTGAAGCTGGCTATACGTATAGCAGTGAAAGTGAATGCTGCAGGATCATAAAGGATTTGGAAGCCATAGGCGATGAGAACTATGCCAAGGTAAGAGTGCGTGCCCGATTCTATATTAAGAACAATTATAGCTGGGAAGCATCCCTGCAGAAGATACAGGCTGTTATAGGATAGATAGAACAGATTATGAACAAGCGTGATGCGGCGGAAAAGATAAAAGACCTTAATGAACTGACCGGTGCAGAGCTTAAGGTTGAAAGTATAAAGAATGGTGATATAACTCTGCACGGCACTTTTCCGGCTGATGTTTTGTCACGGATCATCGACGGGATAAAAGCTGCTGACAGCCGTGAAGGTTTTCTGAGGGCGGTTATTGAAGGAAGGTTTTCAGAAGCAGAAATCCAGGAAAAGGCTGAAAGATACGGCTTTTCTGCTGAAAAAAGATATGCAGCTTTACTGATAGAGCAGTCAAAGGCCGGTACATCGGCAACCCTTTTGGCTGAAATCTTCGCCGGTGACAGCGATGACGTAATACTGTCATTAAATGACCATTCGGTCATTTTCATAAAGGAACTCTCGGGAAAAAAAGAAAAAGATATGCTGAGCAAGACGGCAGGGTCAATAGTGAGTACCGTTAACACCGAGCTTATGGAAAAGGTCAGGGTTTCCTATGGCAGGCCTGTGAACGGAGTGGCTCAGATACAGGAGTCCTACCTTCAGGCAAAACTTGCGATGGAGGTGGCAAGTATATTTTATACTGAACGCTATATTATTTCCTGTGATGAACTGGGAATCGGACGGCTTATTGCTGAGCTTCCTGTTTCGTTGTGTGAGCTTTTTATGGATGAGATCTGCGGGGAAAAGAAGAAATTCACCCTTAGCGAAGATGATCTAAAGATGATCAACAGCTATTTTGACAGAAACTTAAGCCTTGCGGAAACGGCCAGGGATCTGTACATTCACAGGAATACACTGACCTACCGCATAGAAAAACTTCAGAAAAAAACCGGTCTTGATATCAGGAACTTTGATGATGCTGTGACATTAAAGATTGCACTTATGGTAGACCGTTATCTGGAGTATAAGACAGCAGATTCTTAATCTATGCCCCGCAGACATGCGGAAGGTACATATTTTTTTACTTCTGAAAGGATTTCGTTTAATTCCGTTTCGGAAAAACTTTCAAACTGTTTTTTATTTCCTTTAAGTTTATTGATTATAAGGTCACTGTCAGTATATGACTGGAGGAAATAAGCCTTTGCGCCGCTTATCTGACTAGCCATTGCTCCGGACTGTGAAATATCATGAAGTCCCTTTACAAGTGTTGTGCGGAATTCATATTCGATGCCGCAGCTCATTATAAATTCAATGGATTCAGTGGTCTTTTCCAAGATTTTTTTCGCAAGGCTGTTATTTTCCTTCAGCCCGCATACCTCTGCAAACTGCGCCGGGGCGGCCTTTATGTCCATGGCTATCATATCGATAAGGGACTCTTCATTAAGCTGTTTTAATACTTCTGGTCTGGTGCCGTTGGAATCGAGTTTTACAAGTAATCCCATATTTTTTATTTTTTTCAGGAATTCAGACAGGTCCGGCTGATTTGTGGGTTCTCCGCCGCTTACGCAGACACCTTCATATATGACGGAACGTTTTTTGATACGCGTGAGTATATCTTCTTCGCTAAAGGGCGGGTCAAACTTTTCCGGCAGCACCAGTGAGCCGTTCTGGCAGAAGGGGCAGCGGAAGTTGCACCCCTGTGTGAAGACCGTACATGCGAGATGCCCGGGATAATCCAGTAATGTAGTTGACTGAAAACCACCTATAAGCATGGAGGCTGCTCCTTGTTTTTTAAGTATTGTATGCTTAACCCGTTAAAAGTATACGCCGCAGGCAAGCTTGATCGTGAGTAAGTATTGGAGGCTGGTGAATTATATTATAGCTTAAAAAAGCAGTTTTTGCAGATAGCTTATTTCTGTTATAAAATAGAGCAGATGGCAATAGAGGGAAGAGCCTATAGGTTCAGAACGTTAGGTGTAGATCAATAAGAGTTTGTGAAAATGACAATCGAAGAAGCAGATAAAAAATACATGAAAGAGGCTATCCGTCAGGCGCGGAAGGCTGCAGATGCTGGCGAAGTGCCTATCGGCTGTGTGATAGTTTATAACGGGATACGAGACAAGGGAGACAGGAAAAAGTTTTCCGATAAGACCAGGATGGAGCTTGTAGGCAAAGTGATCGGAAGGGGCTATAACCGGAGGAACACGGACAAGAGCACCCTTTCCCATGCTGAGATCACAGCCATAAAAAAAGCCAGCAGAAAGCTTGATGACTGGCGGCTGGAAGGCGCAACAATGTACGTGACACTGGAACCCTGCCAGATGTGCGCTGGGGCCATTATGCAGGCAAGAATGGACCGGGTGGTTATAGGCTGCATGAGCCCGAAGGCCGGCTGCGCCGGGTCTGTCCTGAACATACTGGAGATGGACGGCTTCAACCACAAGGTGGAGGTCACAAGGGGCATATGCGAGGAAGAGTGCAGCAGGGTGCTGACGGATTTCTTCAAGGAAATGCGGGCCGGGAAATGAATTATGGATAAGCGTATAGAAATAATACATGAAGATGACGATATAATAGTCTGCCATAAGTTTCCAGGGGTAGCGGTTCAGTCTGCAGCCATAGGCAGCCCGGATATGGTGACTGAACTGAAAAAATACCTTGCTTCAAAAAAGGACAGGAAAGGGGCTGCGCGTGGAGCAGAACCTTATATTGCTGTGATCCACCGCCTTGACCAGCCCGTGGAAGGAATACTGGTTTTTGCTAAGGACAAAAAGTCCGCTGGAGTATTATCGAAGCAGGCATCCGGTGAGGAGCTGGGAATGGAAAAGATATACCGGGCTGTCATATACGGACATATGAAGGAAAAAACGGGAAAACTAAGTAACTACCTTTTGAAGGACGGCAGGAGCAACAGTTCTACCGTGGTTTCAGAGGACCAGGGCGGGAAGCTGGCAGAACTTGCATACGAAGTTAAGGCAGACGGATTGACGGACGGTGGAACAGACGGCAGGACGGAACGTATAGATATAAAATTACTGACCGGACGGCATCATCAGATAAGGGTGCAGCTGGCTTATGCCGGCGTTCCCATCGTTGGGGACCTTAAATATGGCAGCGAAGAGGCGATAGCTTATGCAAAAGAAAAAGGGATCAGACAGCTGTGCCTTTGTGCTTATCATCTGACCTTCAGGCATCCTGCGGATGGCCGGAAGATGGATTTTATACTGGATGGGACTTGATAATAAAAAAAGGGATATGACGCCGTTTGACATGTCGCGGAAGCCGGTAAAACAGTTTACGCCTCTGCTTTTATTGCTATGGGGAGCGGCGCTTATATCGACACCGGGGCTTAAGAAAAATAAGATCCGCATGGAAGGACTTAAGCCGCCGTTTCTTGTTTATTCTACGCATCAGGGGTTTTCGGATTATTATATTGTTCCGAGGATGCTTTTTCCACGCAGGGCAAATTACGTGTCGGATATGGAAGGGTTTGCTGCTTTCGGAAACGAGGCTTACCGGGCAGGGGGGTGCATAGGCAAGAGGCGATATGTTCCGGATGTATACGTAATGCTGAATATCAGGTATGCCCTGAAAAAATTAAAACAGACCGTGGTGCTTTTTCCGGAATCAAGGCACTGTGATGCCGGAGTTACTTCTACATTGCCGGATAATCTGGGAAAGCTGGCAAAGTTTCTTGATGTACCGTTAGTAGTTATATACAGCCATGGCTGTTATCTGGCAAATCCTTTCTGGGATGAGGAGCGCACGCGAAAAGTTCGGATGGAGAGTACTGCGGAGCTTTTGTTCACAAGGGAAGAACTCCGTAAAGCATCTGCGGAAGAAGTGCAGCGTCTTGTTGAGGAAAAGCTTCAGTATGATGAGTATGCCTGGCAGAAAGAAAGCGGCGTCAAAATAAAAGATGCCGCAAGAGCTGAAGGACTGCATCTGCCGTTGTATCAATGCAGGGCATGTGGTGTGAAAGGAAAGATGAGGAGCGGCGGTGCTGACCTCTGGTGCGAAAAATGCGGCAGCCGCTGGACTCTTACTGAGGACGGAGAACTCAGGAATCACGATACGGGAGAAATACAGAATATCCCGGCATGGTATATGCAGGAACGAAAACAGGTAGAAGAAGAAATCGCGGAAGGCACTTACAAAGGCCTGGATATTCCGGTGCGTGTGGAAGCTTTGCCTAATGAAAAAGGTTTCGTGCCGCTGGGTACCGGTCGTCTGCTTTTCAGTCATGAAGGTTTTTACCTGAGCCTTGACGAGGAACGTAATAAATCGGCGGATTACAGGCCCATATTTTTCCCAAGTAGAAAATTAGAATCGCTGCAGACGGAGTATAATTATAGGAAACACGGCAAATGCATAGTACTGTCTACGAAGGACTGCTGTTACTACGTATACTCGGATGATGAGAGTTTTATCGTGACGGAGCTGGAGTTTGCTGCTGAAAGATTTCATGCAATATCACTGAAGGATGCACGGGACAGTTAACAGTATTTTCACAGGAGGGAGATAAAATGCCACATTCAAGCGGAGGCGGATCACACGGAGGCGGATCACACGGTGGATCACACGGAGGCGGCTCCCGGAGCCATCGCACGTCACATACATATTTTCCGGGATCAACAAGATATGCCTATTATCATAAAGGCCGTATAGAGTATTACTACCGTGATGCGGAATATACAGAAAATGACCTTAAGGACAAGACAAAATCGCGCATTATCACGTCTTTGGTCTTATGTGTTTTTTACGGCTTTTTCATTATAGCCATTTTATCTGGCACGGTTAATTTTCCACGAAAACTGAAAATGGACTATAAAGATACGTCTGTTACAATTTCGGACGGAAAGAACCTGCTCAGTGAGGAGGATCTGATAAGGATAGGGGATTCGTTTTCGGAATTCCAGGACAAAACCGGCATTACACCGTCGCTTCTGATAATTGATAATTCAGAGTGGATGGGGCATTATACTTCCCTTGAGAATTATGCATATGAATATTATGTGCAGCGCTGGGATGATGAAAAGCACTGGCTTATAGTTTATTCAACTGATTCTGATCAGGAATGGGAAGACTGGTACTGGGAAGGCATGCAGGGAGATGACACCGATCACATACTTACCACAAAGCGGACAGATGCCTTCAGGGAGGACTTCCAGAAAGGACTCCTGCAGAATAAAAAGTCCTTTACGGATACATTCCTTGATGCCTTTGACAGCCTGACTGATGTCTGCATGGAAAAGAGCTTCGACCCCGTGGCTCTTATAGCGCTGCCTTTTATAGTGCTCCATGCGGCTATATTCTTCTATGGCACGATTTTTGGCGCGAAGAAAAACGAGGAAAAAGCGAGGAATTCCGTCAAGCTTGAAAAAGACGTTCAGTACGTGGAAGATACCTGTAAGTGGTGCGGCGGCCTGTACATTCATGGCATACATCTGTCATGTCCTCACTGCGGCGGTTCCATCGATCCGCTTGGGGAACCGATAAATGTTGCCTCTCCGGATTCGCTTATTATGTAGCAATGCCCGGAAAATGATGCAAGAGGAGTACTGATGTCATTTAATATAGTCAGAAACGATATAACGAAAGTATCTGCGGATGCTATTGTGAATACTGCCAATCCAAGGCCTGTATACGCAGGCGGGACTGATGCTGCAGTTTATGCGGCAGCAGGTGCTGAAGCTCTGCTTGAAGAACGTAAAAAAATAGGTGATATCGCAGTGGGACAGGCAGCGGTAACACCCGCTTTCGCACTGAATACAAAATATATAATCCATACTGTGGGACCGGAATGGACAGATGGTAAGCATGGTGAAAAGGATGCGGTAAGGGACTGTTATGAAAACAGCCTTAAGCTTGCTAAAGAGCTTGGCTGTGAGAGCATTGCTTTTCCGCTTATTGCCACTGGGGTATACGGCTTCCCCAAGGACGAGGCGCTTAAGATCGCGGTGTCTGTATTCAGTGAGTTCCTGCTGAAGGAAGACATGGAAATCACGCTTGTGGTTTTCGATAAAGAGTCTTTTATCCTTTCTGATAAAGTTTTCTCGGGTGTTAATGAGTATATCGATGACAACTATGTGGAAAACAGGCTTGATGTAGAGTATGAGGCAGAAGGACCTTTCTTTGATGCTATATGCCTGTCGGATGCTGTCTGTGAAAAGCCTGAAGATGCCGGTGCCGCCGGTGCAGCGGGCACATCCGGGGGAGGCCTGCGTAATCTCTTCGGCATGCTCGGAAAGCGTGGCCGGAAGAACGAATCTGTTTCCCTGAGGGAGAGTGCAGCTAAGAATAAAGCTACAGACGACTTCTCTGATGATGGTGCGGAGGAGTGTTCTGAAGAACCCTGCCCGGCCGAGGACATGGATGATGGTGCCGTTGACCGTAAAGCGGCTTCGCCGGATGCCTTCTTCGGGGGCTCAATGCCTGCTGCAGCCATGGCATCCCGGACTATGCAGATTGCACCGGCTTTTGATGAATCAGCACTCAGCAAAAGTTCTGCGAGACTGTCCGGAGTGACGGCAGCCGGAGGTAAGTTAGAGCAGAAACGGAGTCTTGATGACCTGATGGCAAGTGTGAGCGAGACATGGCAGGAGAGCCTTTTCAGGCTTATAGACGAAAAGGGCTATACGGATACGGAAGTTTATAAGCGGGCAAATGTTGACCGGAAGCTTTTTTCAAAAATACGCAGCAATACGGATTATCAGCCCAAGAAGATAACAGCAGTGGCATTCGCCCTGGCACTGAATCTTAATCTGGACGAGACCAAAGACCTGATCGGAAGGGCCGGCTATGCGCTGTCCCCCAGCAGCAAGTTTGACCTTATCATTGAGTATTTTATTGAAAACGAAGTCTACGATACCTACACTATCAATCTCGCTCTTTTCGAGCACGACCAGCCTCTGATTGGGGTATAGAATATTAGGACAGCCAGAAATGCCTGCTGTCATTTGCGTACAGAAATTCTGATTTAAAATGTCGCCTGCAGGGCGACCATTTTTATTTTGCTTTTTTCTATACTTATCTCAGAACGAAGGAATGCAAAGCCGGACACCGGCAGAAAGTGAGGTAAGTTATGAAGAAGGGTTTAACAGAGATAGTATTTATTCTTGACCGCAGCGGATCAATGGCAGGGCTTGAGGCTGATACCATCGGCGGATTCAATTCCATGCTGGAGAGACAGAAAAAGGAAGCTGGCGACGCTGTCATTTCAACGGTGCTTTTTGATGACAGGACAGAAATACTTCACGACAGGGTTAATCTAAAACAGGTGGAGAAGATTACTGAAAGGGAGTACTTTGTACGGGGATGCACTGCACTGCTTGATGCTGTTGGGGGAGCAATCCACCACATCGACAGGATGCAGAAAGCGATGCCGGAATCTGAAAGGCCGGAGAAGACATTGTTCATAATCACCACTGACGGAATGGAGAATGCCAGTAAGGAGTATTCTTATGCAAAGGTCAAGAAAATGGTGGAGAAGAAAAAGAAAAAGCTCCACTGGGAATTCATCTTCATGGGAGCTAATATTGATGCCATTGAAGTGGCCGGAAGATTCGGTGTGGCAGCCAACAGGGCTGTAAGGTACGAGTGTGACGAAGCGGGGACCGCCCTTAACTTCTCTGTAATGTCCAAGCTTGTGAGCTGTGCAAGGGCATGCAAAAGCGCAGAGATGATGGGGGCTGCCTATGATGATGCCGGTGATGAGATGCTGGATGAAATAAGGGCTGATTACAAGAGCCGACATGGGGCATGAGCAGAATCAAAATAACCATTTGACAATCGCATAACACAAAACTATAATGGACACGTCACGGGAGTGCTTAATGAATTAGGCTGAGAGATGGCTGCTTCGTCATCAATCCTATGGGAGAACCCCAGAACCTGATCCGGATAATGCCGGCGTAGGGAGTATGATCCATTGAAGATTTTGCGGGCCCTTCCGGTGTGACAGGAAGGGCTTTTTTATTATCACACGAGTTGCGTAAGGAGGAAAAATATGAAAAAACTAAATGCAAATGTAGCTATCCAGGTACTGCCGTCAGTTCTTGAGGACGAGGAAATCGTCCGTATAGTGGATGAGGTTATCGACTATATCAGGAGCACAGGTGTGGAATATTATGTGGGCCCCTGTGAAACTGCGATGGAAGGTGACTACGAGGAACTGATGGAGATCGTAAAGCATTGCCAGTACATTGCCATAGAGGCTGGTGCTCCCAGTGTGATGAGCTATGTAAAGATAACCTACAAGCCCGAGGGCGAAGAGCTCACCATAGAACGGAAGACTGCCAAGCATCATCAGGCATAAGGTGCAATGAGCAACATCTATGAAAGTAACGGATAAAGCAAAAGAGATACTGATCCCTCTGGTTACGGTCATTGCCTTCGTAGTCATATGGCAGGTCGTCTGCGTGCTGGAACTGGTACCGGGATTTATGCTGCCGTCGCCTCTTGATGTGGGGCTGGCACTGGTAAATGACTTTCCGCTTCTGATGCACCATGCGGGAGTTACTCTGCTTGAGGCTTTTCTTGGGCTGATTACAGGAGTGCTGCTGGGATTCGGCTGTGCGGCATTAATGGATACCTTTCCATTTGTTAAAAGCGCTTTATACCCGATACTGGTCCTTACACAGACTATCCCGCCTGTTGCCATAGCACCGCTGCTTATACTATGGTTTTCATACGGCATAGTGCCAAAGGTGATACTGGTTGTGCTGGTTTCATTTTTCCCGATGGCAGTCGGACTGCTGGAAGGCTTCCAGTCTGTGGATTCCGATATGATAAAGCTGATGAGATCCATGGGGGCCGGCAGGAGGCAGATTTTCTGGAATGTGAAATTTCCGTCTGCAATGGGAAACTTTTTTTCGGGGCTTAAGATTGCCGTGTCCTATTCTATTGTAGGGGCGGTGATTGCGGAATGGCTGGGGGGCTTTACGGGCCTTGGCGTGTATATGACGAGAGTAAAGAAATCTCTGTCATATGACAAGATGTTTGCTGTAATACTCCTTGTCTCGCTTATAAGCCTGCTGCTGATGGAAGCAGTTAAATACATACAGTACAGATCCATGCCGTGGGAACATCTTGATGATAAATAACGTTAACTAAAATATTAAATAAGGAGAAAAACTATGAAAAAGAACATCGCAAAGAAACTTTTAGGATTAAGCGCTGCCGCTGTTACGGCTTTGTCAATGACGGCATGTACCCAGGACACGCCCCAGGCACAGGGGGAAACAGAACCGGCTGAATTGACGGACATTACCCTTGTCCTTGACTGGACGCCGAATACTAACCACACAGGTTTTTATGTGGCGCAGGACCAGGGATATTTTGCTGAGGAAGGGCTGAATGTTTCAATTGTCCAGCCCCCCGAGGACGGTGCAGTTGCAATGGTGGCTTCCGGCCAGGCACAGTTTGGTATAGATTTCCAGGATTACCTGCCTCCGGTATTTACATCGGAAGAGGATATCCCAGTAGAAGCAGTTGCCGCACTTATACAGCATAATACATCAGGTATTATTTCCCTGAAAGAGGACGGTATAGATTCACCTAAAGGATTAGAGGGTAAGAATTATGCCACATGGGACCTTCCCATTGAAAAAGCCATGATGCAGAATATAGTTGAGGCTGACGGAGGGGATTTTTCAAAGGTAAACATGATTCCTGAGTATGTGGAAAATGAACCTGCAGCCCTTCAGCAGGATATTGATGCCATCTGGGTATATTATGCATGGGCAGGAATAAGCTGCAAGCAGGCAGGCCTTGATACAAATATGATATATTTTAAGGATATCACGCCTGAGTTTGATTACTACAGCCCTGTGATCATTTCCAATACGAACTGGTTAAGCGAGAATCCTGATACTGCAAAGGCCTTCTTAAGGGCTGCTGCAAAGGGATACGAGTATGCCATAGCGGATCCTGATTCTGCAGCCGAGATACTTTGTAAACAGGTTCCGGAGCTTGATGCAGAGCTGGTAAAGGAAAGCCAGAACTGGCTGGCTGACCAGTACAAGGCTGAAGTATCACAGTGGGGCTACATAGACCAGGAACGCTGGGACGCATTTTTCACCTGGCTCTATGAAAACGGGCTCAGTGATGAGATCCCTGCAGGATTTGGTTTTACTAACGAATATTTACCCGAGTAAGAATGAATGAGATACTGCGTGCAGAGCACGTTACAAAATCATACAGCGACAAAACTGTTCTTAAGGATATTGGGCTCACCCTTGGAGAGGGTGAGCTCGTATGTCTTCTCGGCATAAGCGGTGTGGGTAAATCTACTTTATTCAATGTTCTTTCCGGGCTGACAGTGCCGGATGAAGGCAAAGTGCTTCTGAGGGGGGATAGTGCCGGAACATGGGAGGATATTACCGGCAGGTCCGGGAATCTGAGCTACATGCTTCAGAAAGACCTTCTGCTTCCTCATAAGTATGTTATAGATAATGTAGCTTTGCCTCTTACATTGAAGGGGATGAACAAAAAGGAAGCCAGGGAGAAGGCTTCAGAATATTTTGACCGTTTTGGGCTGGCGGGAACTGAGAAAAAGTATCCGGCCCAGCTTTCCGGCGGAATGAGGCAGCGGGCAGCTCTTCTTCGTACCTATCTTACGGGAAACAAGGTGGCACTGCTGGATGAACCCTTCAGTGCACTGGATACGATTACCAGGGCTGCTATGCAGGAGTGGTTTCTGGAAGTGATGGAGGAGATAAAGCTTTCAACTATCTTTATCACTCATGACGTGGATGAAGCTATCCTGATTTCGGACAGGATATATATAATGAAGGGGGAGCCTGCAGGCCTTTCTGAGGATATTCCGGTGTCAGCCCCGAAACCCAGGGATCCGGCTTATACAACATCTGAAGAATTTGTTGCATACAAAAAGAAAATACGTGGTATACTATTCTCGTAATTATGTTATGTTTACTTAGCATTTTATAAATTGCCATATGTAGTGTATGCAAGGCATATATTGTAGTACGATGGTTGACAAAATAGGCATACTGTGATATATTTGTAACAGTTTTAACAAAAATGTAACAATTCATAAAGGTTTATTATATATGTCAAAACAAAGAAAAAAAATCAAAGCGGTTATAGCCGGAACTCTTGCGGTTGTATTCGCTTCGTCTGTTTTTTCCGGGACAAGGGTGAGAGCTGAGGTTCCCGTGGCTGAGGTGGAGCTGGATCTGCCACAGCAGGTAAGGATGGTGGATGCGGCTTCTGTCATCGCTGTTAAGGGTGCGGCAGAGGCCATGGAGGAAAAGCCCGATGCAGTCTGCATTCCGGAACTTTATTCGGTAGGTGCGGCAAAGGCTCTTCTTACGGATGATACCGGAGCTAAGGAAGCTGCAAAGACTGCGGTAGGCGCGATCATCGAGGCTGAGAATGCAGTAGAGGATGTCAGGGAAGCACAGATTGTTTCAGAAAATGAAGCTGAAGCAAGGGATCCCGAGCATTTCAGCAATCTGGTTATTGCGGATGTTGATAACTTCGTAAATGTGCGTGCGGTTCCTACTACTGACGGTGATGTGGTAGGTAAGCTTTACGATAATTCCGCAGGACAGTTCATTGAGGAAAGAAACGGCTGGTACAAGATCAAGTCCGGTAATGTGACAGGATATGTTAAGGCTGAGTACTGTGTAACAGGCGAGGATGCCATAGAGCTGGCTAAGAAGGTCGGAACCCGTATGGCAACTGTTAATACCACTACGTTAAGGGTACGTATGGAAAAGTCTATGGATTCCGGCGTGCTGGGACTCATCCCTATGGGTGAGGATCTGGTGGTTCTGGAGGAGACGGCTGACTGGGTAAAAGTTTCCATAGAAGAAGGTGACGGATACGTATCTACAGAGTATGTGGATTTAAGGACAGATTTCGTACAGGCTGAGTCCAAGGCAGAAGAAGAAGCAAGACTTGCCAAGGAAGAGGCTGAGAGAAAGGCTGCTATTGCAGCGGCTGAGGCAGCGGCTAAGAAGAACAGCAAGAAGAATTCTTCAAACAACAGTGCCGCTTATACAGCACCCAGTATTCCTGGAAGCGGTCTTGGCGTGGATGTTGCAAATTATGCATGTCAGTTCGTGGGCAATCCTTATGTATATGGCGGAACCAGCCTGACGAATGGTGCTGACTGCTCAGGTTTCGTAATGAGCGTATACAGACAGTTTGGTGTATCACTGCCTCACTCATCCACTGCAGACAGAAGCGTGGGATATGAAGTTCCCGGCGGCATTGCAAATGCACAGCCCGGTGATATCCTCTGCTACTCGGGACATGTGGCTCTGTACATCGGCGGCGGCAAGATCGTGCATGCAAGTACATCCCGCACCGGTATCGTTATCGGCAATGCAAATTACAGAGGAGTCCTTGCGGTAAGAAGAATTTTCTAAGATAGTACTGACACTTGTTTATGGAAGGGGCTTGAAAAGAGCCCCTTTTGTATTGCAGCACTTTTATCAGATTTGCATTTAAAAATGAGTTGTTATATAATATTTTTGTTTTTTGCGTGGTAAAGCCGGCAGTTACTGCCGTAATAAATGTTTCTAAAGTCTGAAAGGGGAACGGAAATATGAATTATTCGGATGTGGGAATAGATCTGGGAACAGCCAGCATCCTTGTATATATTAAGGGAAAGGGTGTTGTGCTCAAAGAGCCCAGCGTGGTTGCTTTTGACCGCGATACCAACAAGATAAAGGCTATAGGTGAAGATGCCAGGCTTATGATAGGAAGGACCCCGGGAAATATCGTGGCAGTCCGTCCTCTCAGGCAGGGAGTTATATCCAATTATACAGTCACCGAGCAGATGATGAAGTATTTTATCGTGAAGGCTATGGGCAAGAAGACCTTCAGAAAGCCCAGGATAGCAGTCTGTGTTCCCAGCGGTGTTACGGAAGTAGAGAAGAAGGCCGTTGAGGATGCTACATACCAGGCAGGTGCCAGGGAAGTGGCTATCATAGAAGAGCCTATCGCTGCTGCTATTGGTGCAGGCATAGATATTTCAAAGCCCCAGGGAAACATGATCGTGGATATCGGCGGAGGTACTACCGACGTTGCGGTTATATCCCTCGGCGGAACTGTTGAGAGTGCATCCATCAAGATTGCCGGCGATGATTTTGATGAAGCTATAGTAAGGTATATGCGTAACAAATATAACCTTCTGGTTGGCGACCGTACCGCAGAGGATATAAAGATCAATATCGGTACAGCATTCAAACGTGCAGAGGTTGATTACATGGATGTTAGGGGACGTAACCTTGTAACCGGTCTTCCTGAGACTATCCGTGTTTCTTCTGATGAGACCCAGGAAGCGCTTAAGCAGACCACCAGCCAGATACTTGATACTATCTGCTCTGTTCTGGAGAAGACCCCGCCTGAACTTGCCGGCGATATAGTTGACAGGGGCATCGTGCTTACAGGCGGCGGTGCTATGCTCAGAGGTCTTGAGGAGCTTATTGAGGAGCGTACCCATATCAATACCATGACGGCTGATGAGCCTATGACCTGTGTGGCTATCGGTACGGGAAGATATATAGAATTTTTGTCAGGCTATAACGAAGACGCACCTAACTGACGATATATACATTGAGCGAGAATGGAGATTTCGTTGTAACTATCCAGGACAGCCCGAAGCATTTACTGCTGAAGGCGTACTAAAGAGTTAATTCGGCTGCATTTCGCTTAATGTATACGCTCCGCGAGGATGCGCGCGGATTTTGCAGGGAGTGCACTTTAGGAATGGTTTATTCTGTGACCGTTCCGCAACTGGCAGGGAAGCCTGAACACGGAAAGGGGAATATGCTGTGTTAAAGGGACTTTATACTGCCTATACAGGTATGATACAGGAACAGCAGCGTATGGATACGCTGACTAATAATCTTGCTAATTCGGACACGGTGGGATTCAAGAAAGAAGGTCTCACCAGTCAGTCCTTCGATTCCGTCTTTGTGGACAAGATAAAGGACGGTTCTGAATCTTATCATTATGGCAGGCGAATCGGCACTGCCAATCCGGGAGTAAAAATCGGAGAAAGCTATGTAGACTGGTCGGAAGGAGCCTTCGAGGTTACCGACAATGAGGTTGATTTTGCTATAGGCGGCAAAGGCTTTTTCACCATAGAATTTACGAATAAGGCCGGTGAGACCAGGACCATGTACACCAGGGACGGAAATTTTCAGGTGACAACGGACGGTTACCTTGTGACAACGGACGGTGATTATGTTTTAGGCAAGGGCGGAAACGGCCAGGGCGAAAGGATAAAACTTGATCCTGCCCAGAATTTCAGGGTTGATACGGAAGGCTACATTTACCAGAATGACCAGGTAGTTGGGCAGATGCAGGTGACTGATTTTGCTGACTATAATTACCTCGAGCATTACGGTGAGAATTATTACTATCCCGTAGAGGGAGCGGAACTTCAGGATGCAACGGGGGCAAAGATCTTTCAGGGCTACCTTGAATCCTCGAATGTAGGCATAGTGTCGGAGATGGTGGAGATGATAAGCGTTTCCAGACAGTACGAGGCAAACCAGAAGATAATTCAGACCTATGACAGGTCATTAGAGGTAGCGGTTACTCAGCTTGGCAGACTGAGCTGATGAATGGTACCATCAGATAAAGCGGAGCTTATGCGCGGAAAGGCGGTAATATGGTAAGATCATTATGGTCAGCAGCAACAGGAATGCTTGCACAGCAGACGGCAGTAGATACGATATCCAATAATATAGCAAACGTAAATACCACAGGTTATAAGACAAGCCAGAATGAGTTTAAGTCTCTGTTATACCAGGAGCTTCAGACCAAGACCACTACGGCTAACGGTGATACAAAGCCTATCGATTCACAGGTGGGACTTGGTGTCAGGAGTTCTTCCATCACTACCATATTCAGGCAGGGGGCTTTCCTTGAGTCATCCAATAATTTTGCTTTTGCGATACAGGGTGACGGACTGTTTGCGGTAAAGACACCTGACGGTGGAACAGCATATACCAGAAACGGTAATTTTAATGTATCCATCGGAACTGACGGACTGACACTTACGAATGCGGACGGCAATCCCGTGCTGGATACTACTGGAAAACCTATAGTGTTTGATAAGAATATGACAGCCAGCAACATAACGGTTACATCAGACGGTGAGTTCTGCTATCCGGATGATAAAGGCAATGCAAAGTCGCTTGGAATAAGAATCGGTGTATGGCAGTTTAACAACCCTTCCGGTTTGGAGAAGAAGGACAGTTCTCTTTATTTGGAGACTGCTGCAAGCGGCACTGCTCTGAACGAAAGCACCTCAAACAACCTTAAGAAGAGCACCATTGCTCAGGGATACCTTGAGAATTCAAATGTACAGCTGGCAGATGAAATGGTAAATCTGATAATTGCCCAGAGGGCCTACGAGGCAAATTCCAGGGCAATCACAACTACCGACACCATGATGCAGCAGGCTAACCAGCTGAGGTCGTGATGAAGTGGCTCATTAGCCGAAAGTACTTTTCTCACACTCAAGCTTGCTTGCAACGGTAAACTTTGAAATGCAAGGTGGATGGAATGGATATAGGAAACTTATCGAATCTTACTAATTATACATCATCATTGGCAGCGGCCTCATCAGCGCAGAAGAAAGCTGAATCTGCTAATTCTGCACAGACTGATGAAGAGATGCTCTCTGCGTGCAAAGAATTTGAGTCCTATCTCTGGGAGCAGGTTCTTAAGAGCATGAAGTCGGCGTCGGAAGTCTTTAATACCGAAGAGGATGACCAGAAGGTAAGCTACTTTAAAGAAACTGCAATGGCTGATATTGCAAAGCAGATCACGGATCAGAACCTTGGCTCAAATTCGCTGGCTATGCAGATGTATGAGCAGATGAAGAGAAACCAGGGGATAACGGCTGATGAGCTTGAGGCAAGACTGGCCGGCGAAGGCAGTGCGGCTGATGATGCACCGACGGATGATGCTTTGGTGGCAGCGGCTTCAGCTATGGTTAAGGATGAAACGGAATGAGTCCTTTCATGGGGCTTTGTTCTGTGTATATATAAAATGTCATTTTCACATCTTTTAATTCTGCTATGAAGACTATTCGGCTCTGAACGGTCCGGAGTTTTTTCAGTACAAAAGATAATGATTGTTCTATATGGAGTATAACAATGGAAATAATATCGGGATACATAGACCATATTACATTTCAGAATAAGGAAAACGGCTATACGGTCATGTCTGTCATGACTGAAAGGGGCAGTGTTGTATGTGTGGGTGCGGCAGGCGGCTTTGGTGAGGGAGAAACCGTGGAGGTCGGGGGTGATTATACAGAACACCCGACATACGGAAAACAGTTAAAGATTGCATCCGTAAGGCCGGTGGCGCCTGCGGACAGGGTATCGGTGCTGCGGTATTTGGGTTCCGGGGCTATAAAAGGCGTGGGCCCTAAGCTTGCGGAACGCATAGTGGAACGTTTCGGTGACGATACCATGAGGGTTATGGAAGAGGAACCGGAGCGGCTTGCGGAGATAAAAGGCATAAGCGGAAGAATGGCCAGGGCTATAACTGACCAGATGCTTGAAAAAAAGGGGCAGCGCACCCTTTTGATATTTGTTCAGCAGTATGGTCTCAGCAGAGGACTTACCCTAAAACTGATCGAACATTACGGCGATGAGATATATACTGTTCTGAAGAGCAATCCATACCGCATGGTGGAGGAAATACCATCCGTAGGGTTCAGGACTGCGGATGAGATCGCAGCCAGGTCGGGGATCGTGGCGGACAGTGAGTACCGGGTCCGCTCCTGCATAATATATGTGCTGAAATTGTTTGCGGCTGAGGGACACTGCTATGTCCCTCAGGATGAAGTGATGGCAGAAACGATAAAACTGCTGGGGCTTGCCGGTGATAATGGATACACTATAACGGAGGATTGCATACGGGGGCTTTCGGCTGACCGTCAGATAGTACTGCGAAATGATGAAAATGGCGGAGTTAATATTTATCTTGAATACTATGACCGAGTTGAAAAAGCCTGTGCAAGACAGCTTTGGGAACTGAAAAAAGATTTTGAACCGATGGAAAGATATGCAGGTCTTTCCGTAACGGCTGAAGAAGACATAGAATTGGACGGTCTGCAGAAAAAGGCAGTAGAAGAGTGCCTTAAGAACGGCGTCTTCATACTATCCGGCGGTCCGGGTACGGGAAAAACCACAACCATAAATACAATAATAGCGGAGCTTGAGGATTCGGGGGAGAATTTTGTGCTGGCTGCGCCTACGGGAAGAGCGGCAAAACGCATGACGGAAGCAACATCCTTTGAGGCACAGACGATTCACCGCCTGCTGGAGATCAACGGTGAGGTTTCGGAAGGAGGGGGCGCTAATATTTTTGCAAGAAATCGTGAGAATCCCCTGGAAACGGATACTGTCATTGTGGATGAGGCAAGCATGCTTGACATAAGTCTGCTTAAGTCGCTTTTGGATGCCATGGTGCCGGGGATGCGCCTTGTCCTTGTGGGGGATGTGGACCAGCTGCCAAGCGTGGGCCCCGGACAGATCCTCAGGGATATGATGGAAAGCGGCGTGTTTGCCTGCGTTAAGCTGGACCGCGTGTTCAGACAGGCAGGAGAGAGCCACATAGTTTCATATGCACATATGATAAATGAGGGTAAGCATATGGATCTGTCCGTTAAGTATCCGGATTTTTTTCTTCTGGAAAAAGAGAGCATAAAGCTTGTCCATGGTTATCTTGCCGCACTTTGCAAGGATGTGATTCCGAGGAAACTTAAATTAGATGGAAGTGATGTGCAGATATTGACACCGATGCGCAAAGGACCCATGGGAGTTGAAGGTCTTAACCACATGCTGCAGGAACAGCTGAATCCGCCCAGGCCGTCCCTGGAAGAGATAATCTTTGGCGACACTGTATTCCGCGAAGGGGATAAAGTCATGCAGATTAGGAATGACTATAATCTGGAATGGGAGATACGGGGCGACTATGATGTGAGTCTTAAGGAAGGTAAGGGAATATTTAACGGCGATGTGGGTGTAATAAAGAATATTAATAAGGAGTATCGGATCGTCGAAATTCTCTTTGACGATGGCAGGCTTGTATATTATCCGGTGGACAAGCTTGATGAACTGGAATTGTCCTATGCCGTAACCATACATAAGTCCCAGGGAAGCGAATATCCGGTTGTTATTCTTCCGATACTGGACGGACCTAAGATGCTTTTTAACAGGAACCTGCTTTATACAGCTGTCACAAGGGCGAAGCAGTGCGTGATAATAGTCGGCAGCGGCCGGAAGGTAATGGAGATGATCGATACCGATTCGGAGCTCCACAGGTATACATCCCTTAGACAAAGGATAATCGAAGCAGAGGAGATTTTTGGATGAGGATGCAATATCTTGACCGGATATTTAATGAAATGACGGATCTGATTTATCCGAGACGCTGCCCTCTCTGCGACAGGGTATTGAGTCGTGATGAACAAAAGAAGCTGATCTGTTCCGAGTGTGAAAATAAGCCGGTATATATACATTCCCCCTATTGCCTTAAGTGCGGAAAACAGCTGACTGATCCGAATGAAGAATTTTGTATGGACTGCAGAAAAAGAAGCCACGGTTTTGTCAGGGGAGTGGCTCTGTATGATTATTCTTCCATAAGAGTGTCCATGTACAGGTTTAAGTATTCGGGAAGGGCTGAGTATGCGGAATTTTACGGACGCGAGATCGCCTCTGCCTTTGGCGGTCTTTTCAGAAAATGGGGTATAGAGGCCATTGTGCCGGTTCCCATGTATGCAGGCAAGGAACGCATGCGCGGTTACAATCAGGCCGAAAAACTGGCGGAAAGCATAGGGCGTGAAAGCGGGATACCGGTGTTTCACCGACTTGTAAAAAGGGTTAAGAATACAAAGCCAATGAAGCTGTTGGGAGTCGGCGAAAGGGCTGCCAATTTGAAAAATGCTTTTATTATAGCCTCAAATGATGTAAAATTTAGTAAAGTACTTCTGGTGGATGATATATTCACCACGGGGGCAACAATAGATGCGGTGGCAGATGTGCTGATGGATGCCGGGGTAAGTTATGTCTACTTCGTGGCGTTATCGATTGGAACAGGCTGCTAGCATGTTATGCTAAGACTTTGATATGGAGGTTAAGGGGTTATGGAAGTCAAGAATTGCAGAAAATGCGGCAAAATGTTTAATTATATGGGCGGACAGCAGATCTGTCCTGTCTGCAAGGAAGCAGCAGAAAAGAAGTTTCAGGAAGTGAAGGAATACGTGCGTGAGCATAAAACTGCTTCCATTTCGCAAATATGCGAGGACTGCGGCGTTGAGAACAAGCAGGTTCAGCAGTGGGTGCGTGAGGAACGGCTTGTTTTCTCGGATGACTCGCCGGTTAAGCTGAGCTGTGAGCTTTGTGGCACACAGATAAAGACGGGCCGCTACTGTGATAAATGCAAGAAGGAGACTGCGAACAATATAAGTGCTGCGGGCAAGCGTCCCGAGGCACCTGTATCGCATGACAGAAAGGATTCATCCAGCCACAGGATGCATACCTTCCACAGTTGATAGTGACAGATGTTAAATGAATCAAGAATAAAACTTATGACCAGAATGGCTTCCTACGAGAAGGAAGAGGGAAAACGCAATATGCGCATCGGGACGTATTTCCGTGGCGATTATATTGCCAAGGAAGTCATGAAGTCTATCGTGTATGGGACCATTGCATACGGAATCATGGTGGGCATGTACCTTGCCTACGATTTTGAAGTGCTTATGGAAGAGATTTACAGCATGGATCTTCTTACTTTCGGGAAGGCAGTTCTTGAAAGATATCTTATTCTGATAGCTGTATATTCCGTAATAACATATATCGTATATGCTCTGAGGCACAGGGCGGCGCGCCGCAAGCTTCGCATATACTATAATAATCTCCGCAGGCTCAGCTCTATGTACAAGAAAGAAGAGAGCGAGGCCGGGGATAATGAGCCCGTGCCTAAAAAGGAACGGACAAAATAAATTTTCAGAACAGGTTTTGACTATGGTTTTTTTACTTCAGGCGAGGGAGAGGATCCTTCAGTTTTACTCCAAATATGATAATTTCTGTAAACCGGCGCTGAAATTTCTGCTGGCGCTGGTTACCCTTATACTTATAAACGGTTCCATAGGGTATTCCAGGGGGCTGACGAATTTTGCGGTTACGCTGGTACTTGCACTGGTGTGCTCATTCCTGCCCATCAATGTGATCGTTGTAATGGCGGCAGGTATAGTGCTGCTTCATCTGTATGCGCTTTCTCTTGAGAGCGTGATAATAATCGCGGCGCTGTTTCTTGTGATGTTTCTTCTGTATTTCAGATTTACGCCGAAGGATGCGGTTTTACTGCTTTTGACACCTATGTCGTTTAAACTGGGGATTCCTTATGTGGTTCCCATTGCGGCGGGGCTTTTGGGAACTCCTGCATCAGTTGTTTCCGCAGGCTGCGGAGTAGTGGTGTATTTCATGCTTTCGTATATCTCCGGAAGTGCTGCCAAAACCTCCGGTGAGGGCGTGGATGCCGAACTGATAAATAAATTCAGATATTTGCTGGATGATATGATGTTCAATAAGCAGATGATACTTTATATTGCCGCATTCGGAGTAACCATATTATGTGTTTACTTTATCCGACGTTTATCAAAGGATCATTCCTGGACCATTGCCATCAGTGCCGGTGCACTGCTGGATATACTTGTTATGGTGGTGGGTGCTTTATATTTCAAGCTGTCAGTGTCCATAGGCGGGCTGATCCTTGGTTCAATGGTTGCCGTGGGTGTTGCCTTTGTTATCAAGTTCTTCGTGTTCAATGTGGATTACAGCCGTACGGAGAGGGTACAGTTTGAGGATGATGAGTATTACTATTATGTAAAGGCTATCCCAAAGAATACCGTAAAGGTCAATGACCGCAAGGTAAAGAAAATCAATGGCAGTGCCGATCCGGCAAAAAAGAGCCGGGAAGGCAGAAGAGAGAAGGACAGGGATACGGAGAGACGGAGAAGCGGAAAAGATGAGCCTGTAAGGGAGAAAAAGGATGCACCTGAGTATCGTATGCACAGGGCTCTTACCGAGCGGGATGCACAGGCTTCGTCGTTAGAGAGAGATACTGCAGCAAAGGCAAGGGCGAACAGAGAGCGCAGAAGGAATAATCAGTAAGGGATGCTCACACAGCTTACTTCATTTATTGAAAAGTATATATCGAGTTTCCGGGTACCCACTATACGTATATCCGATGTGATTGAGATCGTTATATTATCTGTAGTGGTGTATTACATTATGGCCTGGATGAGAAAAACCAAGGCCTGGTCCCTTCTCAAGGGACTTCTTGTTATTCTGGCGTTCTTCCTGGTGGCAGCAATGTTCAATATGTCAACAATCCTTTTCATTGCGGAACGAAGCCTTTATGTGGCTGCCGTGGCAATGGTGGTGATACTGCAGCCTGAACTGCGTCGTGCCCTTGAACAGCTTGGAAGCAATAAGATTTTTTCAAATATGTCCCTGCTTGACAGTGATAAATATTCAAATGCATACTCCGTCCATACTATAGACGAGATAGTAAAGGCGTCATTTTCCATGGGACGTGTTAAGACGGGTGCGCTTATGGTATTTGAGAGGCAGCAGACTCTTTCCGAATATGAGAAAACCGGAATAAATATCGATGCTTCGGTTTCCAGCCAGCTGCTCATAAATATTTTTGAACATAATACGCCGCTGCATGACGGTGCGGTTATTTTCAGGGGCGACAGGGTAATGTCTGCAACCTGCTATCTTCCGCTGTCGGAGAATCCAAATCTCAGCAAGGCATTGGGAACCAGACACCGTGCAGGAGTAGGTATCTCAGAAGTTACCGATGCGCTGGTCGTAATAGTCTCCGAGGAAAGTGGAAAGGTCAGCGTTGCCTGTGGCGGTGAGCTGTATAACGGTCTCAATCAGGAAGGTCTCAGAGAGAAGCTTGAACTCTTAAGGGAGGCTGACGGTGAGGAAAACAGAAGAGGCCGCAGACTGCATCAGAGAGGAGGACGGGGTGATAAAAAAGTTTCTAAAGAAAATAACGAATAACCTCGGACTTAAGCTGCTTTCGGTGGTGGTTGCTGTTGCGCTCTGGCTGATTGTGATCAATTATGATGATCCCGTGATAATGAACAGCTACAGTGGGATACAGGTAGAAATTCTCCATCCTGAGGCACTTACAGACCAGAATAAGGTCTATGAGATACTGGATGAGACTGATGTGGTGGATGTTACCATAGAGGGAAAGCGCTCTGTGATAGACAGCCTCAACAAGGAGAATATCCGGGCTACTGCCGATATGACGCAGATGACGGATGTGAATACCCTTACCATCAATTTTTCCACTAATAAGAACGATAACCAGCTGGAATCCATCGTAGGCGATCACAGCGTGGTACAGCTGGCTATAGAGAATAAAAAAGAAAAGCATCTGCCTATAGAGGTTGAGGTGACCGGAACTCCGGAGGAAGGGTATATTGTCGGGGATGTGACGACCAATCAGAATACCGTCAGGATCTCCGGGCCTGAGTCAGTGGTGGATACCATTGCATCGGCAAAATGCAGTGTCAGTGTCTCAGGGAGAAGCTCTGATATTTCCTCAACAGCAGATATAATTCTTTTTGATAAAAAAGGAAATGAAGTCGTACACGAGAATCTGACGACCAATATATCTTCGATAAATGTTAATATTTTCATACTTGAGCAGAAGGCTGTGGATATAATTTACAGTATGTCAGGCACCCCGGCTGATGGATTTGCTGTTGACGGGGATCCTCAGGCTGACAGGACAGCGGTAGTGCTGGCAGGCCGTTCTTCTGCTATGGAAACAGTGAACAATCTGGTTATTCCTTCTGAGGTGTTAAACGTTAACGGAAAGAGCGAAGCATTTACTACGCAGATAGACCTCAATGATTACCTTCCTGCCGGTGTGCAGCTGGTATCGCCTGATGGAGGTGATTTCAACGGCATAGTAAATGTATACATTTCTATTGTGCCTCTTGTAGATAAGACCTTTGAGGTGCCTGTTGATAATATCGCGCTTTTAGATGTTCCTGAGGGATATGAAGCGGAGATAATGACCGGTGCCGATGACGACGAGGACGGGGATAGTCATGTAAGTCTTACAACCGCAGCGGTAGAGCATTATTACGACGGTGTATATCCCGCCGACATAAAGGGTGAGGTAGATATAGACGGATATTTCCAGTCTGCGAATACAGATCCGGACGAAGGGATATACCGCATTAAGGTGGATTTTGCTCTTCCTGAGGGGCTGAGTGCAAAGGCTGTTACCTACGTGGATGTCAGGCTGACGGAAAAGGAATAGTAGGAGGAAAAGAATAAAAATGGCAAGATTATTCGGAACGGACGGAGTGAGAGGTATAGCAGGTAAAGAACTTACAGTAACGCTTGCTATGCAGCTGGGGCAGGCGGGGGCCTGTGTTCTGGCAAAAAATTCCAGCCATAAGCCTGTTATATTAGTCGGCTGCGATACAAGGATATCAGGGGGGATGCTTGCAAATGCGCTTATAGCAGGTATTACTTCCGTAGGTGCAGATGTTATCTACGTAGGGGTGGCGCCTACGCCGGCAGTTGCTTATCTTACCAGGAGATATCGTGCTGATGCCGGAGTTGTTATATCAGCATCCCATAATCCTGTTGAATTCAACGGCATAAAATTCTTTGACGCTCATGGCTTTAAGCTTCCTGATGCGACAGAGGATGAGATAGAGGATATTATTAAGAATGGACTTGATGCGTCGGCTTCAAAGACCGGTTTAGAGGTAGGAAGGATAGACTATCGTTTCGATGCGGCAGATGAGTATATCAACCACTCTGTCAACGCTGTGGATGTGGACCTTACCGGGATGAAGATCGTGGCCGATTGTGCAGAAGGTGCTTCATTCAGGACTTCAGTACAGGCTCTTAAGAGGCTGGGGGCTGAGGTCATAGCTATACATGACAGACCTGACGGCACAAATATTAATAAGGACTGCGGTTCGACCCATCTTGGGGAGCTGTGCAGGAGAGTTGTGGAAGAAAAGGCTGACGCCGGTGTGGCTTTTGACGGTGATGCCGACAGATTTTTAGCTGTAGACGAAAACGGACAGGTGATAGACGGCGACCAGATAATGGCGATAGTCGGACTGGATATGAAAGAAAGGGGAAAGCTTTCGGGAGACCGTCTTGTGGTTACTGTGATGAGCAATCTGGGTCTGACCATCATGGCTGACAAAAACGGTATCAATCTGGAACAGACCAAGGTTGGCGACAGATACGTGCTGGAGAGGATGAAGGAAACCGGATCTAATCTCGGCGGAGAGCAGTCAGGACATATAATTTTCCTGGATGAAAATACTACGGGTGACGGGCTTTTGTCGGCACTGCACCTGCTTGAAGTGATGAAGAGAAGCGGCAAAAAGCTTTCGGAGCTTGCAAAGGTTATGGAGGTACTGCCCCAGGCTCTTGTGAACGCCAGGGCTTCAAATGAAAAGAAGCATGATTTTATGCAGTCGGAGGCTGTTGCCGGAGCTATCAAAGCACTTGAAGATAAGTATGCAGGCGAAGGCAGGGTACTCATAAGGCCTTCAGGTACAGAGCCTTTGGTAAGGGTTATGATCGAGGGACGCGACAAGTCTGTTATAGAAAAAGATGCGTCGGAACTGGCAGCTCTGATAGAGAAAGAATTGGGCTGATCCCGGAGGAAGATTGGTTCTCAACGGATTGCGGGAAAAAACGTATTGTGGTAGAATAGAACACAGTATTTGAGAAGGTATAGCGGTTACAGGGTTATGTAAATACATAGGGGGAAATGCGTATGGTCAGCCAAAAGGTCAGGGTGATCAATTCGACGGGACTGCATCTGAGACCCGCAGGGGTACTATGCAAGGAGTCGATGAAGTTTAAAGCACAAACCACTTTCAAGTTTGGGGATAATATTGCAAATGCGAAGAGTGTCCTAAGCGTTCTGGGTGCGTGTGTTAAGTGTGGCGACGAGATAGAGCTAGTCTGTGACGGCGAAGATGAAGAAGAAGCATTGGAGTATCTTGTAAATGCTATTCAGAACGGACTTGGCGAAGGATAAAAGATAATATTCCGCTACTCGCAGCCTGCTTTTTGTAAAAAGTAGGCTGTTTTTATTATAGCATTATAAAAAACAGATTTTTAAAATCTGTAAGATGGAGGACGAGATGTTAAACTACAAGAAGTATCAGAGAGTGCCGGTAGAGGATTTCAAGCAGCGTACATGGCCTGACAAGCAGATCATGAAGGCTCCTGTTTGGTGCAGCGTGGATCTGCGGGACGGAAACCAGGCACTGATCGATCCCATGGTTGTTTCAGAGAAAATAGAATTCTTTAACTATCTGATCAAGCTCGGGTTTAAGGAAATCGAGGTAGGATTCCCTGCGGCAAGCCAGATAGAGTATGATTTTATCAGGCAGGTAATAGAGAGAAAGATGCTGCCGAATGACGTGAAGCTCCAGGTTCTTGCACAGTGCAGGGAAGAGCAGATCATAAGGAATTTTGAGACTGTCCAGGGGACGAAGTCTTTCATAATGCATATTTATAATTCCACATCAACCCTTCAGAGGGATGTGGTTTTCCATGCTGACAGGCAGAAGGTTATCGATATTGCCGTAAGCGGCGTACAGATGGTTAAGCGCCATTTGAATGAGTACGACGGTGAGACTATACTTGAGTATTCTCCTGAAAGTTTTACCGGTACTGAATTAGACTATGCTCTGGAAGTGTGCAATGCGGTAATCGATGAGTGGGGACCTACACCGGATCACAAGATGATAGTCAATCTTCCCTCCACTGTCGAGATGACAACGCCCAATGTATTTGCAGACAGGATAGAATTCATGTCAACAAATATGAACAAGCGCGACAGCATCGTGCTTTCGGTTCATCCCCACAATGACAGGGGAACCGGTGTTGCTACTGCTGAACTTGCACTGCTTGCGGGGGCAGACAGGATAGAAGGTACTCTCTTCGGCAACGGTGAAAGAACAGGAAACGTTGATATAGTTACTCTTGCATATAACATGTTCTCACAGGGAATCGATCCAGAGCTTGCACTGGACAATATAAAAGAGGCTGCAGAGCTTTTCGAGAGAACCTGCAAGATGGATATCCATCCCCGTCATCCTTATGCCGGCAAGCTTGTGTTTACAGCATTCTCCGGTTCACATCAGGATGCGATAAACAAGGGTGTTGCGGCTATGAAGGAGCGTGACAGCAAGATCTGGGCTGTTCCTTACCTGCCCATTGACCCTTCGGATATCGGAAGGGAATACGAGCCTATTGTCCGGATCAATTCCCAGTCAGGCAAGGGCGGCGTGGCTTTTGTCATGGATACTTATTTCGGATTCAAGCTGCCTAAGGGAATGCAGCGTGAGTTCGCTGATGTTATACAGGCACTTTCCGAGAAACAAGGTGAGGTTTCACCGGATACCATCATGGATGAGTTCAGAGAAGAGTATCTTAACCGCAAGGAGCCTATCCATTTCAGGAAACTAAAGGTGGAGGATCTTTCAGATGAGACAGAGAGCGAGTTTGATACAAGGGTAGTGCTTACATATACTGACCATGGAACGGAAAAGCAGTTTGAGGCTGTCGGAAACGGCCCTCTGGATGCTGTCCAGAGAGGACTTACGATGACATTTGAGAAACGTATAAAGATACTGGATTACGAGGAACATGCACTTCAGAGCGGATCTAATTCTCAGGCTGCAGCATATATCCACCTGCTGGATTCCGATACAGGCAAGGCAACCTATGGTGTGGGCGTAAGTTCAAATATTACCAGGGCATCCGTAAGGGCTGTGTTCTCTGCTTTCAACAGGCTTGCACTGGGCGGAGAGTGAGAACGCTTTCGGATATTATTTCTATAAGAGGTGAAATGTAATGGGGAAGAAGATTGTTGTTACAGGCTGCAACGGACAGCTGGGACGTGCACTTCGGAAGGAACTGGCTGTTGACTCTGATTATGAATACATAGGCACTGATGTCGAAGATCTGGATATCACATCATCCTCAGCAGTGCTTGAGTATGTCAGAGGTATAAAGCCTTATGCCATAGTTAACTGTGCTGCCTACACAAATGTGGACGGCTGCGAAAAAAATGAGGATCTGGCAATGAAGATAAATGCCATCGGTCCCCGCAATCTGGCTGTTGCGGCTTCTGATGCCGGAGCAAAGCTTGTGCATATTTCTACCGACTATGTTTTTCCCGGGAACGGTGACAGGCCCTACAGGGAGTTTGATGAAACGGCGCCTAAGAGTGCATACGGCAGGACAAAGCTTGAGGGTGAGAAGTTTGTAAGCTGCTTTTCTGACAGGTTCTTTATGATCAGGACTGCCTGGCTTTATGGCGACGGCAAGAATTTCGTAAAGACAATGCTGGCACTTTCTGAGAAAAATGACAAGATAGGCGTGGTGGATGACCAGCTGGGAAATCCCACATCTGCTGCCGAGCTTGCAAGAGCCATTCATCAGCTCCTTCCTACTGACGAATACGGTATATATCACGGGACCTGCGAAGGGATCTGCAGCTGGGCTGAATTTACGGAAGAGATATTCCGCCTGGCAGGTAAGAATACTGTTGTGGAGCGGATCAGCTCTGAGGAATACAAGAGAAGATTCCCTGAATCCGCAGACAGGCCGTCATACTCTGCACTTGAAAACTATATGTTTAAACTTAATACGGATATAAGATTTAAAGACTGGCATGATGCCATAGCGGAGTATCTTGGCTGATTACTGGTCACACAGGCATTGCAGGAAGAAGATGGCAGACTAAAAGGGCAATGAGTACGCCGACTATTGCGCCTACGGCTACCTGAAGGGGAGAATGGCCGACGAATTCCTTAAGCTTATCTTCTGCAGATATATCAGTATCGATTCCCATTTTGCTGATGGTGTCGATCATTTCGTTCAGCACACTGGCCTGTTTACCGGCCTGACGCCTTACACCTAAGGCATCGTACATTACGATCATGGCAAAGGCAGCAGCGAGGGCGAATTCCACGCCGCCTGCCCCATACTGATAACATACGGCAGTAGCAAGACCGCATACTGTAGCAGAGTGGGAACTGGGCATTCCGCCGGTTCCGACTAAACGCTCTGCATCAAAGTTTTTGGTCATTACAGTGTGAAGGATCGTCTTTGAAATCTGAGCCACGAACCAGCCGCCTGCTGCTGAGAGTATTATGGGATTATGTATAAGTTCTGTAAAAAACTGCATCAGTAGTGCCTCCAAACGAACACTTGCGGAAAAACTAACTTTAATATTATAAGAGTATACGGATAAAAAAACAACAAACAAATATATCATAATTTACGGAAGGACATGGAAAATGGAAAAAACAGACAAAATCTATGTGGCAGGTCACAGAGGACTGGTTGGTTCAGCAATAGTCCGTTCATTAAAAAGGAGTGGCTATGAGAATATCATAGGCAGGACACATAGTGAGCTTGATCTTAAGGAACAGGCCGACGTGCGTGCTTTTTTTGAGGCTGAAAAGCCGGATATAGTTGTACTGGCTGCAGCAAAGGTTGGCGGAATAAATGCAAACAATACTGCCCCTGCGGATTTTGCATACGAAAATATGCAGATCCAGTGCAATGTGATCAAGTGCTGTCATGATTTTAAGGTAAAAAAACTTCTCTTTTTGGGAAGCACCTGTATCTATCCTAAGATGGCACCCCAGCCCATTCCTGAGGATGCCCTTCTTACAGGTCCCCTTGAGCCTACGAACGAGGCATATGCAATTGCAAAGATATCAGGTCTTGAGATGTGCAGGTTTTTCAAGAAACAGTATGGGGACAATTTCATAAGCTGTATGCCTACCAATCTCTATGGTCCTTATGATAATTACGAGCTGCAGGGATCTCATGTGCTTCCGGCAATGATAAGGAAATTCCATGAGGCAAAGAAGAATGGTGCTGCATCAGTTGAGCTCTGGGGAACAGGTTCACCTCTCCGTGAATTCCTTTACGTGGATGATATGGCAGATGCCTGCGTATTCCTGCTTGAGAATTATGACGGGGAGCAGCATGTAAATATCGGAACGGGCAAGGAACTTACCATAAAGGAGCTTGCGGAGCTTGTAAAGAAGACAGTAGGTTTTGAGGGTGATATTGTATGGAACAGCGATATGCCGGATGGAACACCCAGAAAGCTTACCGATGTCACTAAGCTTCACAGCCTTGGTTTCCATCACAAGGTGGATCTTGAAGAAGGCGTTAAGCTCGCTTATGACTGGTTTAAGGAAAACGTGGAACAGGCGAGAGGAATGTAATATATGGTCTATATCCTTCCGGTATTCGTGATCATAGTCGCTTATTTTTCGGGCAGGATGCCGGAAGTTCTGTTTAAGGTAAATAAGAGAAACCATAAGCCGGAGAACAAAGGGGAAACATGCCTTAACGGGATGTTTCTCCTTTTTATTATTTGGGATCTTCTGGCGCTTGGCGCATCGTACCTTGGAATAGGATTCACAGTGATCGTCAGGATTTATGTGGGGGTTCTGGGTGTGATACTTATTGCATCAAATGTCATCCTGTATCTGAGGCGGAAGCCTAAAAAATGGTATTCGGATATAACCATACCGAACATATTTATTTTTGCGGTGGCGGTTTTTCTTCTGCAGATTGCGCTGATCTATTTCATTGCGCCTGACGTTTCTGAAGATAATATTAAGGTGTCTGTACTGACGATAATTTCTGACGGACGACTCCATGTTACGGATCCCGGAACGGGAATATCCGAGGGATACAGCGTGAACCTGCTGGGGCGAATTCCCGAGCTGGATTCATTCTATGCCATGCTTGCGTATCTGTCGGAATTCAAAACAGAGGATCTTATGTACCGGTCAGTACCGGTTATAGTACTTATGTTTTCATATATGGCCTACGGTATGTGGGTTGATCTTCTCTGCGACAAGACTGAAGAAGGAAAAAGAAAAAAGAGCATTCTTTATGTCGTGATCGGAACCCTTAATATATGCGGATCTATTTCCACCAGTGGTATATATTATTATCAGATGCATTGCGGTTTCAGGCCGGAAGTTATCATCTTCAGCGTATTTGTGCCGTATGTAACATACCTTTGTATCAGGATATTTAGGGACAGGGACCACGTCTGTATCGCCAGCCTTGTGCTGACATATATTGCCTCCCTTGGGATAACGAGTCTGGCAAGGGGCTTTGTTCCGCTGGCTGCTGTTACGGTGATCAGTGCGGTGATCATAATATGGGGGGATCTGGCGGTTAAGCATGGCTGGATCAGAAATACAAAAACGGGGGCAGGAAGATGACTGTTGAAAGCGTATTTAATATCTTCCGTACCATGAGGGACACGCTGGAGAGTGCAGGAACCAGCGCGGGTTTAAGCGGACTTTTTCTTGCCGGTCTTCTTGCATTATGGTATTCCAAGGACAGGGTTTCGAGAAGGATAAGATTTTTGTTTGTATATGCTACGGTTATGCTGATACTGGTGATAATGCCTTTTTACAGCGTTTTCTGTGACAATTTTCTTCCGGGGCTGACCGTGCTGGGGGCACATCTGTGGTTTCTGCCTGTCACTCTTGTGTTTATGGGAACCATATACCTTATAGCTGATTCCATAAAGGATAGCAGGAATATAGTGAAACTGGGAGCAGCATTCCTTGTAATAATGTTTCTGGCGGGAGCAACGGCCTATACAGAGAGAAGTTTCATACCTGTCGGGGCAGAGGGTGTCTACACTGAAGGTAAGGCCTATATTGCTATGGAAATGGTGGAAAGATATATTGAGGATAAGGGGGAAGGGCAGCTTCTTCTCCTTTCATCGGATGATGTCATGGAAACTGTGAGAAGGCATGACACGAGTGTATGTGTTCTTTACGGACGTGATATATCAGAAAGCAATAAAAGCATGGCCTATGGCATTAAATACAGTGAGGAACAGAAAAATGCATACAGCGCAATGCATGGGGACACATATGATATTGAAGATATTACGGCAGCTGCGGATTCCTGTGGCGTTACGCTGATAGTGCTCGAAAAAGTTCAGGATGAGGAATCTGAACCGAACGAGGAAGCGACTGCTGACGAAGATGATGCGGAGGCGCCGGATCTGAGCGGGTATGCCGTGTACTCCGAGAATGAATCGTATATATGTTATGCGAGAGAGGAAGAATGTAATGGATGACAGTCTGATAAGCATAGTTATGCCGGTGCATAATGCGAAAAAGTACGTTGAACAGAGTGTGGCATCCGTTAAGTGTCAGTCGTATAAAAACTGGGAACTTATACTGGTTGAGGATGCGTCAACTGACGGAACTCCGGAGGTGCTGGAAAAGCTTGCGGGGGAAGATGGACGTATCAGGCTGATAAAAAACGAGGGCAGTCATGGCGCATCATATGCACGGAATATGGGGATCGCTGCCGCCGGCGGGCGTTACCTTGCATACCTTGATGCGGACGATTTATGGAGCAGACACAAGCTTGAAGAACAGTTAGCCTTTATGAAGGAAAAAAATGCGGCATTCAGCTTTACCGCATATGAATTCGGGGATGCGGACTGCAAGGGGACGGGAAAGGTAGTGCGGGTACCGGCGAAGCTGGATTACAAAAAGGCACTGTCCAGGACTGTCATATTCACGTCTACCGTTATGTTCGATCTTGCGCAGGTCAGCAAGGACCTCATATATATGCCGCACATAAAGAGTGAGGATACGGCGTCATGGTGGAAAGTGCTCAAGAGCGGAGTTACCGCATACGGTATAAACAAGGTGTATGTCATATACCGCATAACAGGAAACAGCCTCTCTTCCGACAAGATCGAGGCATTGAGGCGGATATGGAATCTTTACAGAAAAAGCGAGCATCTGTCACTGCCCTACAGCTGTGTGCTGTTTGTTGGCTGGGCTTTCCGTGCAGTTGTAAGGCGTCTGTAAATTTGTTATAATACGAGTTAACATAACATAGGAAGATTGTCCGGAAAAAGCAACTTTGATGAAAAAGCTAGAGACATCCAGAAGGATAATAAGACTGTTTTTGTCGCTGGTAGGGCTTGCTGTGCAGACAGCCGGCTTTGTTTTTGTCTGGTTCAACTATTATAAGCCTATGATGGAAGCCCGCCAGATAAGATTCTGGATCAAGGGTGACCTGCTCCTCATTGCAATATATGCCATCATCCTTCTTCTGATATCTGAGATGTACGGCGGTATGAGGATAGGATATCTCAAAACCTGGGATGTGTTCTTTTCACAGGTTTTTTCCACTCTGGGTACGGATGTGATAATGTATGCCGTGCTCTCCCTTATGTACACAAAGCTCATTACTTATGTGGTGCCGATGTTTGCGCTGATAGGGGCACAGGTTCTGTGGGTTGCCATATGGACCGCCATATCCAATATGATATGTTCCGGTCTCTTTCCCCCCAGGAACCTTTTGCTTGTATCAGGGTACAGGCCTACTGATGACATAGAGAGGAAGTTCGGAAGCCGCCCGGATAAATACAGGATCTGTAAGAAGATGACGATATCCGAGGGACTGGAAGCCATTACCGAGGAAATAGAAAAGCGCTATGACGGCATGATCATATGGGACATACCCACAGGAAAACGCAATCAGCTTCTTAAGTACTGCTACGGAAGATCTATCCGCGTATATGTTATGCCAAAGATCTCTGACGTGCTGGTGAAGGGTACTGACGAGCTTCATATCTTTGATACTCCCATATATTTCATAAGGGAATATGCTCTTACTGTGGAACAGCGTCTGGCAAAGCGGTGCATTGACGTAGTATGCTCGTTCATACTGATAATCCTTACGGCACCGTTTATGCTTCTTACGGCAATCATCATAAAGTGCTATGACGGCGGCCCGGTTCTTTATCATCAGACCAGATGTACCATCGGTGCAAGGCGGTTTGAAATATACAAATTCCGGAGCATGCGTGTGGATGCTGAGAAGGACGGCGTAGCACGTCTTGCATCGAAGGGGGATGACCGTATCACTCCGGTGGGGAAGGTTATCCGTACGATCCGTTTTGACGAGCTTCCCCAGCTTTTCAATATCCTTAAGGGGGACATGTCTTTCATCGGTCCCCGTCCCGAACGTCCGGAGATAATAGAGCAGTATACCAGGGAAATGCCGGAATTTGTTTTCAGGATGAAAGTTAAGGCAGGCCTTGCGGGCTACGCCCAGGTCTATGGCAAATATAACACCACTCCTTATGACAAGCTGAAGCTGGATCTTGCCTATATAGAAAATTATTCCGTATGGCTGGATCTTAAACTGATGCTGCTGACACTGAAAGTACTTCTTTCACCGGACAGCACGGAGGGTGTGGAAAGCGGACAGATAACGGCTGAGCATAACAGCGGCAACGGAACGAAAGATTCGGAATAAATGAAGACATCAGCTTACGGAAATTTTGATATGAAAAGATTCCTGCTTCTGTGCTGGCGCAGGTTCTTTGTTACGCTGGTCATTTCTGCAGTGGCAGGAGCAATACTGTTTTTTATTGCGGATATTGTGAGAGTAAAGGCCCTTCATGGTGATAAGCTATACCGGAGTGAGGCGCTCTATTACATTACATTTGATGCTGATAATGACGGAACCATAGTTCATTACTATAACGATTACACCTGGAATGATGTGCTTGATACTGATCGTATCGCCGGTGTGGCAGCGAAGGAACTTGGGCTGTCCAAGGAAGCGGTCGCAGCCGCAACAAGCATTCCAACAATGTCGGATATAAAGATGATAAAGGTGTATGTGGATATGAGTGATGCCGGACAGGCTGAAAAGTGCCAGGATGCCATAGGCAGGGCACTGGCTGATTTCGGCAGCAGTACGGAAGGCTTCACATCGATAGAAGCATGGAACAGGGAGAATGTAACGGAGCTTAAGGTTAGAGGATATTACGGCCGGTTTGCGGCAGCAGGAGCTGTGACAGGGATCATATTCGGCGTGCTTATCATGATGCTTTTGTATTCTCTGGATGATTCCGTAAGGGTGGCTTCCGATATTGCGTCATTTAGTGATGTGCCGGCAGCGGGAGTGCTTTTTAAGGGAGAAGTAAAGTCGAAGGCCTGTGTGAAAGCCGGGGAAGAGCTTACAGCGAATCTAAAAGCCATAGTTTCAAAGTCCGGTGCAATAAAGCTTTCCTTTGCGGGAATATATACTGAGGATAAAACAATTCAGGAAGGCATTAGGAATAAGCTTTCTGCTGAGGATATAACTATCCGGGAGGATGGAACCGCTGATGTGCTGGTGGTTCCCTGGGGATGCAGCCGTACGGATTTAGGCAGTGCATTAAATGGCATGAAGATAAAAGATGAAGTGTGCAGTGGTGTTGTTATAGCAGATGCAGAACAAGGCTTCTATACGCTTTATACGAAGACATACTTGTGATATGAAAAAGTTTGAAGTACTGGTATCTGCCCTGAAAAATGATCCGGAGCAGCTTATCGGCAGGATGAATCTTGAGTCTGATGCGGTGATCATAAACCAGACAGATCATGATGATAAGCGTGTGATTAGTCTTGATAATGACCATAATGTCAGGGTTTTTGAAAATACCGACAGGGGTGTAGGGGCATCAAGGAATAAGGCATTGTCAAAAGCGGAAGCTGAGATAGTTCTCTTTTCCGACGAAGATATAGTATATGACAGGGGCTACGAGAAAAAGGTGTTAAAAGCCTTTGCGGAGAATGCAGATGCCGATATCATTCTCTTCAATATCGAAGTGGATGAACGGAGACGGACATACTGGATAGATAAGAAGACAAAAGTCGGACGGTTCAACAGCGGAAGGTATCCTGCCTACAGCGCGGCTGCAAGGCTTTCCGGCTTAAAAAAAGCAGGTGTTAAGTTTTCACTTCTTTTTGGCGGAGGTGCACCCTACAGCAACGGTGAGGATTCACTCTTTTTTATGGACTGCATAAGAAGCGGTCTTAAGATAGTGGCGGTTCCGATAAAGCTTGGCAGAGAAGAATTCAGGGATTCCACCTGGTTTAAGGGCTATAATGAAAAATTCTTTTTTGACAGGGGAGTGCTTTACCATTTTCTCTACAGACAGGCAGCTGTCATATGGGGACTCAGGTTTGTGGTCACCAAGAGAAAGGTGATGTGCAGGGAAGTAAATGCATTTAAAGCATTTTCATTATTATGTGCAGGTATCCGGAAAGGAAAATTGCTGGATAAAAAAGACGGAGGGAAATGAGGCATGGCGGGCTATGCTTTATACATGATCATAGCATTTGTTTCATGCCTGGTTGCATTCAGTATACGTGACAGAGAAGGTCATGAAGCTGCCAACAGGATAAGGTTAACCATTATCTTTTGGATACTGTTTATACCGTCAGCACTAAGGATATATACAGGAAATGATTACCGGACATACATTTATCATTTCCATGATTCATACAGGGACATATTTGTAGTTACAGAGGCCGGCTTTAATGCGGTGGCAAAGTATGTGTACATGTTCTTTGATGAAGAGTATTTCCTTGTGCTTTTCGCGCTATTTGCATTTGTGACCATACTTTTCTTCCTTAAGGCCCTGTATGAACAGAGTACGGATTTCGGAATGTCCTTCATGCTTTTTATGGCATACGGGCTTTATTTCCAGACCTATAATACAGTCAGGTATTATATGGCTCTGGCGATAGTGTTCTATGCTATGAGATTTGTCAGGGACAGGCAGTATGCTAAATTCCTGCTGGCAGTGCTCTTTGCGGCGCTTTTCCACAAGACTGCGATAGCGGTGCTGCTTATCTATCCGGTATGCAGGATGAGGTGGCAGATATACCATTATGTGCTGATCTTTATAGCAGGTATAAGCGGACTTGTGTTTAAGTCTCAGTATATGGAGCTTTTTGTAAGGCTTTACCCGTCCTATAAGAATGAGCCGGAGTATCTGGCCAGCGGCGGAATGAGCATGATCAATATCATAAGGGTGGCCGCAGTGCTTGCATTTTCAATAGCGGTCATGGTGCTTTGCAGGAAGGAATGGGAAAAGAACGAGACTGCAGGATTTTATTTCCGGTTGAATGTTGCGGCGCTGGTGCTTTATTTATGCTTCAGTTTTGTACCCTTCCTGTCGAGGCTCGGCTACTACCTGATAATATCCCAGGTGCTGCTGATTCCTGAACAGATAAAGATGTCAGAGGGATTAAAGTTTAAGTTTAACGCAAAAAAGGTGCTGACAGCGGGAGTGATGTTCTGCGCGGCTGTGTATTTTGCGATGTTTATGTACAAGGCAACTGCGGAAAATGTAAAGATACTTCCCTATTCCACATGGCTGACCTATGACAGTGCTGATATGATAGGTTATCCGGAAATGGAACAGTATATTCTGATACGGGAATAAGAGAGTAAGGGGTTATGAAGTTTTCTATAATAATAGTCTGCCTGAATGCAGGGGAAGAACTGAAAAAAACAGTAGACAGCGTGCTGGCACAGACGTATGGGGATTATGAGATAATAGTCAAGGACGGCGGCTCTGAGGACGGCTCAACGGCGGCTGTAAAAGATGAAGCGAAAGTCAGGCTGATAGTAAAGAAGGACCGCTCCATATATGATGCCATGAACCAGGCCTGCAGGTATGCTGCAGGTGACTATTACTATTTCTTAAACTGCGGTGACTACCTTGCTGATGAAAAGGTGCTGGAACGGGTATCCCATTTCATGAACGGAACAAGTGCCGACATTTTCTACGGCGACCTTTACAGAAGGAAGCTGGGCAGTACAGATGTGGCACCGGATTATATAAGCAGTTTCGTGTGCTACAGGAATGTTCCTAATCATCAGGTGTGCTTTTACGCAAAAAAGCTTTTTGAGAAAAAAGGTTATGATATAAGATTTACCGTACGGGCAGACTACGAGCATTTTTTAAGATGCATGTATAAATATAATGCCGTTGCTGTCCACATGCCTTTTACGGTAGCAGATTACATGGGGGACGGTTTTTCGGAAAGTGATGCAAACAGCAAGGTTTCCGATAGGGAGCATAAAATAATAACGAGAAAATATCTCGGTAAAAAATGTCTGTTGTACGAGCTGATAATGATAATAACTCTGCAGCCCTTAAGGAAAAAGCTGGCAAACAGCAGGAAGTTTTCTGCAGTCTACCATAAGCTAAAGGGTGGACTGTACGGTCAAGGGGGTAAGGCAAAGTAATGAAGGTCCTCTGGCTTTGCAATATGGTGCCCGCTTTTATAGCCGGTACCATGAAGCAGAAAAAACACTATAAGGAAGGCTGGATACTCGGTGCTTACGAGGAGATAAAAAGACAGGAATCTCCCGAGGTGGCCTTTGCTTTTCCTGTGCCCCAGGAGGATCTGGTAAAGGGCGACATACTCAGAGGTGAGGCTGAGGGTGCACGCTATTACGGCTTCTATGAGGATACGGAGCATCCGGAAAAGTACGACAAGGCTCTTGAAGCATCCTTAGGACTCATTTGCGAGGAGTATCATCCCGACGTCATACACTGCTATGGCACGGAATTTCCGCATACAAGGGCAATGCTTAGGGTGACCGAATGGCGCGACCGTGTGATGATACATATCCAGGGAGTGATGTCGGACTGTGCGAAGCAGTATTACGGCATGCTTCCGGAACGCGTGATAAAGACCGTGACATTCAGGGATCGCATAAAAAAGGACAGCATAGCAAGCCAGAAGGAAAAATATCTGCTACGTGCTGCCAATGAGGAAGAGGCTCTGAAAAATGTACGCTACGTCTGCGGAAGGACAGAGTTTGACAGGAATGCGGCAGCTGAGATCAATCCTTCATGTAAGTATTTCAGCCTCAATGAGACTATGAGGAACTGCTTTTATGAAGGGCGCTGGTCAGAAAAAAAGTGTATTCCACACAGCATATTTATGACACAGGGAAATATCCCTCTGAAAGGACTGCATGTGGTGCTGGAGGCCATGCCGGCCATACTGGAGCATTATCCGGATACTGTGCTTGAAGTGGCCGGTGATGATGTGGTCAGGGGAAAGAGTCTTAAGGACAGGATAAAGCTTCCTGCTTACGGGAAGTATCTAAAGGAGCTCATAGAAAAGAACGGGCTTAAGGACAGTGTAAAATTTCTTGGACCCTTAAGTGCTCCTCAGATAAAGAAAAAATACCTGTCATGCAATGTATTTGTGCTGCCGTCCTTTATAGAGAATTCCCCAAATTCTCTGGGGGAGGCCATGTTGCTTGGCGTGCCGGTGGTGGCATCCAGAACCGGCGGCATCCCTTCGCTTGTGGAGGACGGTAAGGAAGTACTGCTTACGGAGCCCGGGGACAGCGGTATGCTTGCGGACAGGATACTGGATATTTTTGATGATGGCATGTTTGCGGAGCTTCTTGGGGAAAATGCTGCGGCAAGGGCTGCACTTACCCATGACCGCATGGCAAACTATAAGATGCTTGCCTGGATATATGAAGAGATAGCAAAGGAAAACAGCTGAGGGTATGAGGATCACTTTTATCACAAATTACATGACTCCTCACCAGCTTCCCTTCTGTGAGGCTATGTACGCTCTTATGAAGGATGATTTCCATTTCATTGCCACTACCATCATGGAGAACGAAAGAAAGGATATGGGCTGGTCATCGGATATTAAAGACCTGCCCTATGCTTCGTTTTATGATGATGACTATGACGTGAGTGAAGGATATGTGATGGACTGCGATGCCCTTATATGCGGCGGCACCCATTCCATGTATATAAGCAAGAGGCTGGATGCCGGAAAGCTTACTTTCAGGTACTATGAGAGGCTGTATAAAAAAGGCCGTATGCAGGCATACCTGTCAGGCTCTTTTTTTAAGAATAAAAAGGAGCACTGCGCGGTAAAGAACGCGCCTGTATATCTCCTGTGTGCCGGGGCATATGTGGCATCTGACTTCAATCTTATAGGCGCTTATAAGGGAAAAAGGCTCAGGTACGGCTATTTTCCTGCGTTTATAAAAAAAGATCCTGCACAGCTTATGGAATCTAAGAATAACGATGTGCCGGAAATACTTTGGAGCGGACGGCAGCTGGACTGGAAGCATCCGGGGGCTGCAGTATTCGTTGCGGAGCATTTAAGGGAAAGGGGAATACCTTTCCATATGACCATAGTGGGCGACGGAGAGTGCAGGGAGAATATCGGGCTTGCAGTAGAAGAAAAGCATTTAGAAGACTGTGTGACCTTAAAGGGCTTTGAAAAATCTGCGGATATAAGAGCCAGAATGGACAGTGCCGATATCTACCTGATGACCAGCGATATGCAGGAAGGCTGGGGAGCTGTGGTAAATGAAGCAATGAATGCCGGCTGTGCGGTGATAGCGTCACATGAGGCCGGATCTGTTCCATATCTTATAGAACACGGTGTGAATGGACTGGTATACAGGAGCGGAAACCTGCAGGAACTTTCTCTGTATGCGGCAAAGCTCTGCAATAATAAAAGGCTCCGCCGGAATCTGGGAATGGCGGCCTATGAGACTATAAGGTCAGAATGGAATGCCGAAACGGCGGCCAAAAGATTTGTGGAACTCTGTGAGAGATTCTGCAGTGAAGGTATGAGTGACGGAAGAATGCTCTCAGACATAGAGGGAATGGAAAAGACGGGACCGCTTTCAATAGCGCCTGTCATAAAGACATCAGAAGGTTATGATCACGTCAGGAGACTAGTATGAACATAATTGCGGCAGCTTTTGCATTTGAAGAAGACTATGGTAATTCACCGCAGCTTACCGGCAGGTCAGATGAGGCGAAGATAAGGGTTTATATGCGCAACATCGTGGTATCCCTTGTATCTGCACATAAAATGAATCCTGATGACAGGACAGTTCTGGTCACAAATGCCGACATCCCTGAGGAATACAGAAAGGAACTTGAGGACGGGGGCGTGGCGATAGAACGGATCGAATTTGACAGCTTCCGCATGCCGAAGAAATTCATTTGGTCTCTTGCTTTCTTTAAGCTTTGCGCACTGGAATACCTTATCAGAAAGGATGAGTACGAGCGGATCCTCCTTGTAGACAGCGACACTTATACCGTGAAAGCTTTTACGGAACTGTGGAAAGAAGCCGATAAGGGAGTGCTTCTCTATAATGTGTGTCATTCCATAGAGCATCCGGAGCGGGTAAAGATAATAGAGGATTGCAGAAAGCTATATCCTGAGGAGGATGAAAATATCGTCCATTACGGCGGTGAGTTCATCTGCGGAAGGAGGGAAAATATCAGCAGGTACATTGATGAGTGCAGGGAGGCCTATAAGCGGATCTGTGAGTCTGACTATGATGTACATGATAATATAGGTGATGAAACACTGACAGCAATAGCGGCGGCACATTTAAAGAAACAGGCACTGATAATAGAAGCCGGTGCATATGTGACCAGGTACTGGACGGAAGAAAAATTTTATCTGGTGAGTACAAACACGGTTTACAATCCCGTGTGCGTATGGCATCTCCCCGGGGAAAAGGATAAGGGGATGCTCATAATGTATGACTATTACAGAAAGAACAAGGCCTTTCCTGAACTGAGGAAAGCCCTCAGGATCTATGGGCTGGCAGACGGAAAGAGGCCATATTTCTTTGATTCCATGTATGCAAAATGGGTAAGAAGGAATGCTAAAAAATGACAGGTGATAATGTAAAGAATGTCGGAACACTGGATGTGGTGATCCCCGTATTCAACAAAGAAAAATACTTAAAGCGGTGCGTTGACAGTGTGCTTGCACAGTCATATGCCCCCTCACGCATTATACTTGTTGATGACGGATCGACTGATGGAAGTCCTGACCTCTGTGACGAGCTGGCGGCTGAACATGATACAGTGGAGGCATTACATCAGAAGAACGCCGGCGCGTCAGCTGCAAGGAATACGGGCATAGGTGCTACAGGCGGAGATTTCGTGGGATTCATAGATGCAGACGACTGGGCAGACAGCGATATGTATGCGAAACTCATAAATGCTTTGAGTGCAGAAGGTCGTGAAAAGCTTCCGGCTGCGCAGCTTATGAACAGGCAGTACAGTGAAGACGGAACGATGGTGCTTTATACCGGGACGGATAAAGAGTCTGAATATGTGATAAAGACAGAGGATTTTTACGAGCAGCTGATAATGCATACGGGGGATTCCTCCATGTGCACAAAGGTGTTCAGGGGGGATTTTATAAGAAGATTCAAATTCTCTGAGGGTGAGAAGAATGAGGACTTTGAGCTTTTGCTTAGGATGCTTCCGGAGATGGGGGAAGGAATACTCACGCTCGATACGCCGGGATATAATATAGAATTAAGCGGCAGCAGCGTGACCAGAGGGAATTACGACCAGTCCCTCTATGAGAGCATGATGAAGAATGCCTTTACGGCGCTGCGGGTAGCAAGGGAGAGATACCCTGAGCATATAAGCCAGGCGGAGCGTTTTACTTATGTTCAGTCTTTGGATTTTATGTTGCATATACCGATAGAAAGGATGACGGCTGACAACAGTTTTTATAAGCGTATCGTCCGGTACTTAAGGTGCGAGAAGAAAAATATAAAGAAGAACAGATACCTTACAAAGAAGCAGCGGGATTACCTGATCCTGCTGCTGGAATCGCCGGTGGCAGTAAGGAAGACCCACCGCATGATAATGAATCTGCGGGAGGGACGCAAAAGCAGCTGATAATGAGAAGGACAGCGTATGGCGGGTGTCCGGCATTTTTGTTATAATCTTACTGATTGTTCAGTAAAGAGGGAGAGAATCTGATGAAGAAAAAAATCGTGTCATCAATTTTATGTGCGGCTGCCGTGGCGGCAGTTCTTTCCGGCTGCGGATATCACAACGGCGGAATTAATTTTGATGCCAATGCCAATGTAAATGTGAACGGAAACGAGATAATCAATACTAACGACGGAAACACTACACCTGCTCCGACTGCAGCTCCTGCTGACGGGGACGGAGACGCAGAAGCGTATTCAGATCAGGAAAAAGCAGAAGATGCTTATAACGATTTTCTGAATAACGGAAGAAAAGTAAAAACTTCCAAGAAGTATAAGGAAGATGACGCCGACGGAAATTATGACGGGCTTTTATACGGTGAGTACAGCATAGATGAAATGCGTGAGGCTTTTGAAAATCTTGAGGGTATCGGAAATACCGTAAAGTACGTGATAATGGATCTTGGGGAAGACGGAGCCAACGAGCTTGTGCTGTATTTCGAGGCTGACAACTCCGGATATTTTTCCCATATGTGTTACATATATCATGATTGTGGTGAGCTGATCCTTGGTTCTGATACATCAGATGGAAACAGGAGCTACGGAAAGCTGTACGATACCGGCTATCTTGAGCGCGGCGTTGCCAGCGGCGGTCTTGGTTCATATGCTATATATAGCATATCCTCTGAGGGTGAGACAGAGATTGTTATGTCCATAAATTCCTACAGCGGTTTTGAGGCTGCAAATGTAGCGTATTACCTGGATGTGGATGACCGCGAGGCGCTCTTTGATGAGTTTGACAGTCTTATAAAAGATGCAAATGAGTTCTTCATATATGTTTATAACGATAACGGTGAAGTATATGTGAGCGTTGAGGAATTTGACACCACCGAATCAAAGAAGCAGTCGGAGGAAGAGTTTATAAAGGCTCTGGAAGACAATGGCGTTCATGTGATCTCAAGCATGGAAATGGCGGAAATGACAGACACTTCCGAATACAGGACAAAGGAAGTGAACTGGAAGATCCTTTATGAATCCGAATCCGCAGGCAGCAGTACAGGTACCGGCGATTCTGATTATTCAGCTATAGAGGGCGAGTGGGTGCTCTATTATATCGAGGAGGAAGGCACGGGACTGTATGCATATGAGACGGACCTTTACGAGTATTACCGTTTCTATGATGACATGACGGCGGATTATATGGAAGTACTGGACGGCGATGTAGTTGAAGAAGTATCCGGGCTTGAGGTGACCATGAGCGAGGACGGCGGATACGAGATCGACTATAAGAAGTCAAAGGTCAGGCAGTTAGTTAATATAAGCGGATTTAACGAGGACGGATACCTGGAGATAACCAGGACGTCATGGGAAGGAAATATGCCCTGGGGGTATTACGCACTCTTCAGCCCTATGGAACCGAACTAAATAAAGTATTAATAGAGTTTAAATTTATTAAAACATAATTAAATACAGGAGGGAAAAGTAATGGGATTATTTGATTCATTTGCAAGCCAGGCAGGAAACATGATCAAAAACGAGGCAAGGAAGACCGGAAGTGAATTTGTACAGAATGCATCCGGTGCCATCCAGAGCGGACTTGCTGCAGGAAACAAGTCGGAGCAGTTTACGTTCCCGAATCTGCCCACTGATGTTGCAAGCCTTATGGCTCTTCCGGAAGCATCTCTGGACAGTCCTTTTAAGACAGCTGCACTTACGCTGGTGGCTCTTCTTCAGTATGAGAACAATCCGGAGACATGCTTTGCCATGATAGATGCTCTCAGGGGACCGGATCCCATGACAGCAATGGGAAGGAGCTTTATAAAGGACAGGATGGATGGAAAGGCATACAAGGCAAGGTCATTCTTTGCAGGTGCAACCGTAGCTAACAACTATACACCTACTGCACCTTATACAATAACTGTAACCAGCAATCCCTACTCATATCCCGATGCCAACTGGGCGACTCTCTTTGTACAGAGTGCCGGTGCAGATTCACTGAGGCAGATCAAGATGAGGCTTAAGCCTTCTACCGGCCAGTGGTTCCTGAATGATATCCAGTGCCTGAGCGATATCCGTACCCCTGCAGCAGAGGATCCCTGGGCATAAATCTCCGGGATAAGAAGTTTAGAGACATAACCGAAACTTCCCGGACCGTCAGGTGAGTTTATACAGTAGGGAGAGTTTTAGAATTAAAAAAATGATTGCCCGTGGTTAACCGCGGGCAATTTTTTATGTTCAGTAAAGCTGTTCACACGTATACCCGGTTTTAATGAATTTCAAAAAGAACTTTTCTTGACAATGATCAATAAGGTGGTATACTACATTTAAACATATGAATAACTGTTCATATGTTCAGGAAAAGAAAATGACAAACAGGGTATAAGCGGTATGCCCGGGAAGGAAAAGAGATGAAGAAAACTTACAAGATCGAGGTGGACTGTGCTAACTGTGCAAACAAGATGGAGGATGCAGCCAAGAAGACTGCAGGAGTAAAGGATGCCACAGTAAATTTCATGGCGCTTAAGATGAGTGTGGAATTTGAGGATGGTGCGGATGTAAAGGCTGTCATGCAGGATGTGCTTAAGAACTGCAAAAAGGTTGAGGACGACTGCGAGATATATCTTTAAGTTACTGAAACATGCCACACCGTCAGGCAAGTCTATACGGTGTGGTAGATTTTAGTAAGCTAATACAATTATTACGGAGTAGATGGATATGAATAAAAAGCAGAAAAAAATGCTCATACGCATTATCATAACGGCAGTACTTCTGATAGTCCTGCATTTTCTGTATAAGTTTTTAGGAACAGTAAGTCTGGATGAAAATGGTACAGTGATAAAAGACTATATAGTGCATGAGCCTTTCTGGTTTATTCTTTATCTCATTCCGTACCTGGTGATCGGCTTCGATATCCTGAAGAAAGCCGGCAAGGGTATACTCAACCGCCAGGTTTTTGATGAAAATTTCCTTATGGCTATTGCGACACTGGGAGCTTTTGCAATCGCCCTTGTTGATAAGAGCAGCGACTACACCGAAGCGGTGGCGGTCATGCTTTTCTATCAGATAGGAGAGCTGTTCCAGGGCTATGCAGTAGGTAAAAGCAGAAGAAATATCAGCAACCTCATGGATATCAGGCCTGATGTTGCACATATCGAGCGTGAGGGTGAGCTGGAAACGGTGAATCCTGATGAGGTGGATATCGGAAGTCTTATAGTGATACAACCCGGAGAAAGGGTTCCCCTGGACGGCGTTATCGAGGACGGCCGGAGTACACTTAATACATCAGCCCTTACCGGGGAGAGCGTGCCCCGTTCCGTAGAGGCCGGCGATGAAGTGATAAGTGGCTGCATTAATATGAGCGGCGTATTAAAGGTGCGTACCTCCAAGTGCTTTGAAGAATCAACGGTATCAAGGATACTTGAACTGGTGGAGGATTCAACATCCAGGAAGTCCAAGTCGGAAGCCTTTATCTCAAGATTTGCCAAGGTCTATACACCGGCAGTATGTATCTCAGCTCTTGCGCTTGCGCTTATCCCTCCGGTGGCAAGAATGATCATGCAGCTTGATCCCCTGTGGAGCGTGTGGGTATACAGGGCACTCACTTTCCTTGTAATAAGCTGTCCCTGTGCATTGGTTATCAGCATACCGCTTAGCTTCTTTGCGGGTATAGGAGGTGCAAGCCACGAAGGAATACTTATAAAAGGCTCAAATTATCTGGAGGCCCTTTCCAAGACAAAGATCGTAGCCTTCGATAAGACCGGAACAATGACAAAGGGCGTGTTTGAGGTTGATTCCATACACCATTCCAGCATATCTGATGAGAAGCTGCTGTTTTATGCGGCCCATGCGGAATGCGCATCATCGCATCCGATAGCAAAGAGCATAATAAATGCGTACACGTCAGGATGGGGAAGTGACAAAGCGGCGGATGTAAGGAATATCGACAGGAGTCTGGTGCGTAATATTGAGGAGATCGGAGGCAATGGCATAACTGCTGATGTAGAAGGCGTGCATATCGCTATTGGAAACAGGAAACTCATGGAGCGTGAGGGCATATCCTATAAGGACTGCCACAAGCCGGGTACTATTGTCCATGTGGCTTTGGACGGTTCATATGCAGGGCATCTTGTAATTGCAGATGTGGTAAAGCCTACGGCAGCCACGGCAGTTGCGGAGCTTCATAATTCCGGAGTGGACAGAACAGTCATGCTTACGGGGGATGGTAAAAAAGTCGGTGAACATGTGGCTGCAGAGCTTGGCATAAAGGAAGTCAGGTGTGAGCTTCTTCCGGAGGATAAAGTTCACGAGGTAGAAAAGCTTCTATCCGGTAAAGGTAAGAATGAAGTGCTTGCTTTTGTGGGGGACGGTATAAATGATGCACCGGTGCTTACGGAGGCAGATGTAGGAATCGCTATGGGGGCAATGGGATCCGATGCTGCTATTGAGGCGGCGGACATAGTCCTTATGGATGACGATCCGCTTAAGATCGCAAAGGCAATCCGCATTTCAAGGAAGTGTATGCGCATCGTATATGAAAATATCTACTTTGCGATTGGTATAAAACTATTGTGCCTGTTGGCCGGTGCATTCGGAATGGCAAATATGTGGCTGGCAATCTTTGCGGATGTAGGCGTTATGATAATAGCGGTATTGAATGCCATCCGTGCATTATGGGTGAAAAAATTGTAGAATAGTTAAGTAGAAAATGCAAAAGGACATATGGGAGGTGAGCACAATGCCAGCAGGAAAAAAGACATCAGTACCGCCGGAAACAGAGCTGTATGATCTGGCAGAGCTTTTTAAAATATTCGGGGATTCCACAAGAGTAAGGATACTGTTTGTCCTCTTTGATGAGGAAGTAAGTGTAAGTGATATTGCGGAGTCACTGAGCATGACACAGTCTGCAGTGTCCCATCAGTTACGCATACTTAAAGCTAACCGCCTGATCAAAGGAAGGCGTGAAGGCAAGCAGATATTCTACTCCCTGGCTGACGAGCATGTGCATTCAATAATCGCTGCAGGACTTGAGCATATTGAAGAGGATGACTGATAACCTGAAGTAACTGTTTGGAGCTTACTGAGTCTTATGGGTATGGTGCCTGCGATCTAGGTTCTGCGATTGGCGGGAGTAAGCCGATGTATCAGGTGGTTTGGGCAGTTTCTGACAGATGACGACTGTGAGATCCGGAAATATGGACAATTATAGATATTTTGACTCTCTTGATAGTGCTGTTTCAACGGTATTCGGGGAGGGGATTAAGATAACAGGGAAGACTGCATGTGCCGGGGGAGACATCAACCGTGCATATGTTGTTATGCTTTCTGACGGTCGTACTGCATTTATGAAGGAAAACAGTGCTGACTGTCTGGATTTTTTTGTAAAAGAAATCACAGGACTTGCTGCATTGGGAAAAACAGGCGCATTCAGTGTTCCTGAGGTCCTTGCTTACGGTGTGGATGGTGTGAATTCATTCCTTCTTATGGAACAGATCATGCCGGGCAAAAGAATACATGGTTATTATTCAGATTTCGGCAGCAGGTTATCCCGGATGCACAAGGCTGACTGTTCAGAATATGTAGACGGTGGGAGGTTTGGTTTTCTGCAGGATAATTATATCGGTGCAGGATATCAGGACAATACACCGGAGGACAGCTGGATCGAATTCTTCCGTATGCATAGGCTTATTCCTCAGATCAAAAGGGCTGAGAGGTATTTTGATCCGCTGATGCTAAGAAAGTTTGACCATCTGCTGGAGCGTCTGGATGATATTCTGGTCGAACCGGACACCCCTGCACTGCTTCACGGAGACCTCTGGTCCGGCAATCAGATGCCCGGTTCTGATGGCAGGGCGTGGCTGATAGATCCTGCAGTATATGTGGGTCATCCGGAGGCTGATATTGCAATGACGGAACTTTTTGATCATCTACCGGAAGAATTCTACGACGGCTATTTTGCCGGCTCTGAGCGTCCCTATGGATATAAGGAGCGTAAAAATCTCTATAATCTGTACCACTGGCTGAATCATCTGAATCTGTTCGGTGCAGGGTATCTGGGATTTGTGGTTTCGATTGTCAGAAAGTATGCGTAGCTTCCGCATGTTATGCTGATCAAGGGACTTTTGTGGAGCAGATCGGTTTTGTTTAGTCACACAGGATATCTGTAATCTGTCCGATTAAAGAATCTATCATAGCATCGTAGTTTTCCCTGATGAAGACTTTTTTTGTGGCAAGGCAGACTGCTAAGAGTTTCATATAGTTGCAGGCAAGTTTCCAGTCGGGATTTTTCTTCGGTGATTCAAGCAGTGAAATCAGCATATGCATGGTATTACTGTCATTATCTTCATTCTCTATATATTTATCCGACCATGAGGAGATAAGCCGTTTCTTTTCGTCCTCGGTCAGGAATGCAAAGACAAGACCCTTCTTGTCATTGCGCATAGGCTTAAGACCATAAAAGATGCAGATCAGATACTTGTCGTATCGGATGGCGAGATTATAGAGCGTGGCGATCATGCAGCACTCACGGGACAAAATAGGACATATGCTCATATGGTTTCATTGCAGGCATCATAAGGGTGATTTCAATAGGAAACATATATCCGGGGCTGCCGCTTTGGTTGTTGATTAAATCAATAGAGCGACAGCTTTTTTATTTTTCGGGACTCGAACACCTGTTTTCCATTTTTATAGACCATGTCGTTTGTTAGAATTCGGGCAGTTGGGCAGTTGAGCGTTGCGAAAGTAAATGTTATCTCAGAATATTTAATGTACTGATTACCAAAGAAATGAATAACAGCATCAGAATGCTTAACTTGAAGTCATTATAGCACACGTACAAGTTTTTTAAAGAGAATTTTAAGAGGGAGACAGAGAAATGAAGAAGAATTATTCATCAGCTGCGATTAAGAATGCATTAAGGACATTAGCAGTAGATCCGCAGTATTCGGATGAGCAGATTGACGCCATGTATGACCTGGTATCAGCAATAACAGGTCTGTCCGTAGATGATGTGATCGATGCCATATATGACGATGATGAGGAAATATATGTGGTCGGAATGTATGAGTCGGAAAAGAAAATTTCCTAAAAGCGGAGGTGACGGTCAGGAGGCTGGAACAATGCCTGTAGCATATGTCTGAAATATTATGAATCTGGTATAATAACTGGTGGTTAAGCGGAATAGTAAGGAAGTAGGCGACCCAATAATTATAATCAAAAAAATGATTATACATGAGGACTTTCTTTAAGAATGAGCATTTTTAATCTTTTTTCAAAAGAGAATAACTACCAGCCGGCATATGACTATAATCCGAAAAAAGAAAAGCCGGTCATACGCGCGTCCATATGTACCGGAGAACAGGTTGCCGGTTTCAAGGGCCGGTCTGGAGGCGAATTTCATGAGGTGATGCTGATCCGGGACAATGACGACCTAAAGGAATTCATGAAGACATACGGATTGGAGCACGTTGACAAGGAATACTGAATTGTTAATAAAGCCAGACATTGTTACAAATTTGCGGCACTTGGAACCAGAAGGAGATTGGATGCAAGTGGGATGGCCGGTGTATAACAAACTATGGGATGGAATACAATGAAGACAGTACTATGCTACGGCGATTCAAACACATATGGATACATACCGGAGACCGGAATGCGTTATCCCCGGGATATACGTTATCCGGGCAGGTTGCAGATACTGCTGGGAGATGACTATGCGGTGGTGGAGGAAGGCTGCAATGGCCGTACGACGATCCATGATGATCCGGTTGACGGATGGAAGAATGGCAGGGACTATCTGAAGCCCTGTCTTAATTCACATAAGCCGGTGGATGTTGTAATCATGATGCTTGGAAGCAATGACTTGAAAGCTACATTTCATCTTACTGCAAAGCAGATTGCGGAGGGGGCTGGCGAGCTGGTGGATGTGATACAGAGCTTTACGGCAGAAAAGCAGGGCTTTGTTCCAAAGATAATACTGGTTTCTCCGCCGGAGATAGGTACAGGAATAAGGACCTCGCCATTCTATGGTGCGTTTTATGAAAATGCGATAACGGAATCGAAACGTTTCCCGGAATGCTATAAGGCGGTGGCTGATGCGAAGGGCTGTATTTTCTTTAATGCTGCAGAATATATCTATCCGTCAGAGGCAGATTCGCTGCACCTTACTTCGGAGGGACACAAGGTGCTGGCAGAGAAACTAAGTGAAATTGTAAAGGGAACGAGTGCACTTTGATCTATACAAATTGGAGTTAATGATAAGTTTATAAAGGAAAAAAATATGATTAACGAAAACGTGAAAAGATGGCTTGAAGAGCGTGGGCTTGCAGAAAGGCTTACTGAACATACTGAGACAATCGATACAGTGGAACATGCAGCACAGCAGATTGGATGTACAGAAGCGGAAATTGCAAAGACCTTGTCCTTCATTGTTGAGGATAAGCCGGTGATTGTTGTCATGGCTGGTGATGGACGCGTAAACAGTTCGAAGTTTAAGGCTGTGTTCCATACTAAGCCCAGCATGATCCCGAGGGAAAGCGTGGAGGAACTGACGGGATTTCAGCCGGGGGGAGTATGTCCTTTCGGAATATCGGCGGGAATTCCTGTATGGCTGGATATATCTATGAAACGGTTTGAATATGTACATCCGGCTGGTGGAAATGAATTTACATCCGTAAAGCTGACGCCGGATGAACTTGAAAAGGCAACGAATTCTGTTGGCTGGTGTGATATTTGTAAGGGCTGGGAATATATATAGATGTTTTCTGTCATCGCAAAAATCAAATTCGGAAAAGATACGCTTAAAAGCTGCGAATACTCTGTCGGCGGCGGCATGCTCGGCGGATATGAGAGGATAGTACTGCGCAGAGATGGGGACGGAGCTGTATTGATCCATAGCTGTAAAGAAACTCACGCGGACCCGGAAAATGTAAGAAGATACAGGAAAGATGCCAATACCCTTGACAGGGCTGCCCGGATTGCACTGGAGTATAATCTGTACGGAGCCAGTAAGAGACCGAGGAGCAGGATTGAAGTCCTGGACGGAGAAACATCCCATGTCGAGTTTACATTTTCAAAAGGTGAATTCAGCGTCTCTGACAGGCTTGTCCTTTCATGGCATATGAGAAAGGGATTCAGTGAATTCAGAAATTATCTGTATTCGCTGGCGGATGGCGAATGTGAAAGTGATCCGGATATAACTGCAGACTGATCGATTGGGGTAAGGGGGAGATAATCATGATATCAGCAGAGGAAGCGATTGAAAGACTGAAAAAAGGAAACGGGCAGTATGTTGCAATAGATATGTTTCATACGGACGTTTCCCCCACTACACTGGAACATTTTGCAAAGAATGGCCAGGAGCCGTATGCGATCATCATTGGCTGTTCTGATTCCAGGGTGATACCTGAGAGGATATTCCATGCGGCGATTGGTGATCTGTTCACCATACGCGTTGCCGGTAATGTGATCGATGACCATCAGCTTGGAAGTATTGAGTATGCTGCGGGGCATCTTGGTACCAATTTAATCGTGGTGCTTGGGCACACACAGTGCGGTGCGGTTACGGCGGCTATTCATCATGATCCTGATGGATACATAAAGTTCATCACTGATGAGATCAAGCAGGCAATAGGACAGGAGACAGATGACTACAAGGCAGCAGTGCTCAATGTAAGGCAGAGCGTAAGCATCATAGAGTCCAGCCTGGAAATCCAGAAAGACGTGGAACAGGGCCTTAAGGTGGTTGGCGCTGTTTACCGGATCGAGGATGGAACCGTGGAATTTGACGTGGTATGAAAAAACGCCGATTCTGTTAAAATAGCTGCTAAAAGGGGAATAAGACAATGGGGTTGGAATATTTTGCTTTTTATGCAGAAGCCAGTCTGGTATGTGTAGTTATTCTGGTAATGCTTATCTTACAGAATAACAGCTACGGAACAAGAACAGTGCGGAGGTTGACAGGCTCATTTTGTTTTTCAGGGAGATGCTTTCAGAAAAAGTGAGGGCCTCAGTTACAGGCTTGAAGCAAGCGCAGGCTATGAGTTCCTGAGCGGCCCTGATGATACGGCAATAGCCTGTATGAAGAGGGCTGACGAAAAGCTTTATCAGGATAAGAAGAATAAAAAGTGAAATTATTATTCTGACATACCATAAAAAAAGGATCCATGTCCGTATCTCATATGAAACGAAATGCGGAACGCATTTTTCGGGAAAGAAATCATAAAACCGAGGAGGAGAAGATTATGAGAAAGTGGAGTGGATTGAAGAAGGCTGTGATGGCTGTAATGGCATCCGGGATGCTGTGCGCGTGCGGGAACAATGCACAGTCAGGAACTGGTGAACCCACCGGAGTTCAGACGGAGCCCGCGGAACCGACAAGGTCACCGGAAGCAACAGCACCTGAAACGACTGAACCTACGGAACTGGAAAGAGAGTCGGTTATAGGGGATATCGTGACAGAGGATGTGGAGAGTGTCTCTATACGTTTTTATGTCGGGTATAATATAGCCAGCGGTGATCTTATTAGCGACACTATCCCTTGCCAGACGGTGGAGGTCAGTGGGGAGGATTTGGCAAAATTATCGGAACTTCTGCCAGAGTTGACCAAGGTCACTGCAGATCCACAATCGGAAGAGTATGGCCATATAATGTATGATCATCTTATGGATTATTATGAGCTGACCATTAATGATGACATGGTGTTGGACATTGGTGACGAGTACGGTTTTGTAAAGGATGCCGGCGAGCTGTTCGCAGTGCCGACAGAATTGTTCGATACTGTAAGTACTGTTACGGAAGATTATACAAGAGCAAATGTCTATAAAACTCTGGAGGCAGAGCAGATCACCGTTACCAACATGGATGGGGAAGTGGTGGAGGTTACCGATCCGGAGGCGATGGAAATAATCCAGTCACTGGAATATTATACGATCAACGCTGATGATGAGACATTTGCGAAAGAAAAGGTGGCATATGTCGTGGACCTGCACAATGGGGAACAGCTGGAAGTGCACTATGCGGGAGTGTGTGGAAAGCTCATCCATGCGGATGGAAGCTATGAGTATGTCCATATTGATGGTATGGAGGAATTCCTGGACTGCCTTTTTGCTAAGTAATGTTCTGCGGCCATAGGCCTTAATGGTTTTGTCCTGTCTTGAAATACTGCCTAAAAGTATATAAAATTTAGGCAGTATTTTTATGGATCATATGGATTTTCAGTCCTGGATCGAGGGCGTATACGGCAATAAGGGGAGAATAACTTATGGCATTTGCAGGAATGATGTTTGCGTTTTTTGGAGTCATAGCGATCATTTTGGGTACCTGCCTGCTGTTTGGCTCGTTCTTTCTGATCATGGCTTTTGCCATGAAATCAAAGGCTGCGAAAGATCCTGAATATGATGAGAACGGAAAAGCGCAGATAAAAAAGTGGTATTTGATCCCTGGAGGCATCAGTGTCTTGTTCTTTCTTCCGCTGCTCATATCAGTTGCTGTTATTGTATGTGTGCTTGTGTCAGAATCAATCAGCAATAGTAAAAATCTGTCCTACCAGGTGATGCATAATAACTACCGTCAGGCCGAAAAACTGCTGAAAAGCGGTGTAAGCCCGGACTGTACTCTTGATTCGAATGAACCGGCAGCACTGGGAGAAAAGACCCTTTTGATGATAATGAGCGAGGCGGGCGGCTTCGTTGATTATGCCGGTGATCCAGTGGATGAAGTGTTTACGGTGGATGAAGAAAAAATGATGAAGCTTCTTATAGATAATGGTGCAGATCTTGAGTCTGTCTATTATTGTCATGAAGAGAATTTCTCAGGGCATGAATATGTGACTGAAACTGATTATTACTAT
>JAILDD010000035.1 GCA_024689605.1 Lachnospiraceae bacterium | reverse complement strand
GAAAATTACCGGTGGATCATTATTGGGCTCGTGTTCTTTTTCCTTGGGGGGGCAATGGAAGTTTTTGCTTCAGTTTTCACTTCCTACAGGCACAATAAAAGCTTCATGCTGCTTGGAATGCTTATGCTTTCAGTGGGGGCTGTGCTTAAGACATTTATGGATGTACAGAGGCTTAATTCGGAGAGGTTGGCTGCGCTTGAACTTGCGGACAGCAGGAGCCGTTTCCTTTCGTCCATGTCCCATGAGCTGAGGACTCCCATCAATACCGTCATCGGTCTTAACGAGATGATAAAGCGTGAGACAACGGAACCGAACATAGCGGAATATTCGGGGAATATAGATACTGCCGGCAGACTGCTTTTATCTCTTATAAATGACATACTTGATTTTTCAAAGATGAAATCCGGTGTGTTCAATATCAGGGAAGAGGAATACCGGCTAAAAGACATAATTCGCAATATTGACGAGGTGATGCAGCCCAGGATAAGGGATAAGGGACTGGCGTTTACGGTAAATGCTGATCCGGGGCTTCCCGCTGTACTTAAAGGCGATGATATAAGGATAAAGCAGATAATGGTCAATTTCATGACCAATGCCGTTAAGTATACGGAGAAGGGGGAAGTCGTTCTTACTGTTAAAGGTGAAAAGGATGAGTCCGGAGTCTTTTATCTGCTTATCTCGGTAAAAGACAGTGGCATAGGCATAAAAACTGAGGATCAGGAAAAGCTTTTTTCTGAATTTACCCGTGTGGACGAAGGCCGTATTAAGGGCATAGAGGGAACAGGATTAGGGCTTGCCATAGTTAAAATGCTTCTCGATGCGATGAAAGGTACCGTAAGCGTAAGCAGTGTATATGGAGAGGGTTCTGAATTCACGGCAAGGATACCTCAGGAAGTATGTGACGAAAGCCCTATGGGCGAATGGAAAAAAACAGATGCAGACAGACAAAGCGGAACAAAAGAGCAGTATGTTCCTTTGTTCACTGCCCCGGATGCAGTTGTGCTCGCTGTGGATGACAACAAAATGAATCTTCTTGTTTTAAGACGCCTTCTGGCGAAAACAGGAATGACAATAGAATCAGCAGAATCCGGAAGCCGGGCTTTGGAGATGAGTAAAAATAAAAAGTACGACCTGATATTTATGGATCATCTTATGCCGGGAATGGACGGTGTGGAGACTTTCCATGCCATAAAAGATGATCACGGTAATATAAACAACAGTACCCCTGTGATACTGCTTACCGCTAATATAGCTATGGAGCTTGAAGGGGAATATGCAAAAGAAGGATTCAGCTCTTATCTTTCAAAGCCTATAGAGTTCAAAAAAATGGAAATAGTCGTAAAAGATCTGCTTCCTTCCGAAAAGATAAAGCGATAGCGGAAGTCACTGATGGAAGTTTCTTATGGAATTGTTCACTGAAGAAAACAGTAATATACGATATGGGATCAAGGTATCTGTAAGATCCCTTGTTGAATTTGTCCTGCGTTCAGGAGATATAGATGACCGTTTCGGCGGGCCATCTGTAACTGCCATGCAGGAAGGAAGCCGCATGCACAGGCTTATACAGGGAAAGCAGGGTGGGGAGTACCGGGCTGAAGTTCCGTTAAGATATGACTATTTGACCGAAAAGTATGTGCTTCGTATAGAGGGCAGGGCCGACGGCATAATAAGCGATAACTTTGGGGATGATAACGACCCTGATTCAAGGCAGCTTTCCATAAATGCTCTTTTTTCCGACGGAAAAGCTGTGACCGTAGATGAGATAAAGTGCGTAAGGAAAAGACTTTCAAAGATCCGGAGGCCGGATCCGGTGCATCTGGCCCAGGCAAAGGTTTATGCATATATCTACCTGGTTCAGAATGAGCTGAATTTTATTCGGGTCCGCATGACATACTGCAATCCGGAAAAAGAGGACGTGAAGTTCTTTTTTGAGGAATATACGGATACGGAGATTAAACGGTGGTTTGACGAGCTGCTGGAATCCTATAAAAAGTTTACGGATCTTCAGATAGAGCATTATGAAAAAAGACAGGCATCCATAGGGACGCTTGAGTTTCCTTTTGAATACAGGGGGAGTCAGGAACAGCTGACTGAAAATGTTGCACAGACCATACGTGAAAAGAAAAAGCTTTTTATGGAGGCACCTACGGGGGTCGGCAAAACCATCACCACGCTTTATCCGTCTGTAAAATCCATGGGTGGACAGCTTACTGAAAAAGTATTTTATCTGACAGCAAAAACCATTACCCGGACCGTAGCAGATAATGCAGTAGGACAGATGAGGGACGCGGGGCTTATTGCCAAGAGCGTGGTGCTGACAGCAAAGGAAAAAATCTGCCTTTCTGCAAAGAAAGAATGTAATCCTGTGGACTGTCCCTATGCAAGGGGGCATTACGACAGGATAAATGATGCTGTCTATGATACCATATGCAGCGCAGACCGTTTTGACAGGGATTCCGTACAGGCAGCGGCACGTAAGCATAATGTATGTCCCTTTGAACTGAGCCTTGACCTGACATGGTTTGCGGATATCATAATCTGTGATTACAATTACCTTTTTGATCCCCATGCCTATCTGAGAAGATTTTTTGCTGACGGCAGCGGCAGCGATTTCGTGTTCCTTATTGATGAGGCACACAATCTTCTTGACAGGGGAAGGGATATGTACAGCGCTGAGCTGACTATAGCACAGTTCGGAAAACTTAAGTACAGACTGGATGAGTATCTTTCAGGCAGGGTTACGACTGAGGTGGCAGCATTCCGCAGAGGCAGGCGGAAGAAAGATGCCGAACTTGCTGAATTTATTGAAAAGATTGCACGTGCTTTGGATAACTGCATAAAAACCATGGCGGCCATGGCGGAGAAAACCGAGAAATTCCGTCTGCTTGAAAATGTCAATACTCTTGCGGGGCAGGTGGAGGGACTGAATTCGGCAATAGGACATTATTTCAGTGAAGAGGATAATCCGCCACTGCGAAAGGATATCCTGGAACTGTATTTTGAAACCTGCCATTTTATGCTCATATATGAGAAGCTGGATGAAAACTACCGAATGTTCGCAGAGGTGAAGGAAGATAACACTTTTATGGTAAAGCTTCTGTGCGTGGATCCGAGCGAAAACCTGGCAGAATGCATGGCGAGGGGAAGGGCTTCCGTGCTGTTTTCGGCTACATTTCTTCCGCTGCCTTATTATAAAAAACTGTTAGGCGGTGCAGAGGAAGACAGTGAGATATATGCGGGATCGCCCTTTGATCCGAGCCATCTGGGAATCTTTATAGACCGGGATGTGACAAGCCTGTATACAAAGCGGACGGAAGATATGTACATAAGGATCGCTGACCGGATAGCGGATGTCATAAATACAAAAAGGGGAAATTACATGGTGTTTTTCCCATCATATACTTTTATGGAGACAGTCAGCGTTTTCTTTGAAGAACGTCACTACAACGGCAGAATGATGAAGCTTATGAAGCAGGATTCCCGGATGAATGAGGATATGAGGGAAGAATTCCTGGAAGTTTTCAGGGATACGGATGAGAGGAAATCTGTTGTTGGATTCTGTGTTCTGGGAGGAATCTTTTCGGAAGGAATAGACCTGCAGGGGGATGCTCTTATAGGAAGTATAATAATCGGAACAGGATTGCCGATGCTGGGGGTCGAGAAGGAGATAATAAGGGAGTTCTTTGCGGAAAACGGTTTTGACTATGCTTACCGCTTCCCCGGGATGAACAAGGTGCTGCAGGCAGCAGGACGTGTCATAAGGACGGAGAAGGATACAGGAGTGGTGGTTCTGCTGGATGAGCGTTATGTGGATAATTCATACAAAAATCTGTTTCCGAGGGAGTGGACACGGTATGCGGTAGTGACCGGAGAGGCTCTGCCCGGGGCGATTGGCGAATTCTGGTACAGTCAGGAGTGAAAATAACCCCTGCAGGCAAAATATAGTGCAAACAGACCCTGTATGTGGTAGAATTTACAGGATATAGTTGAGTGCAATGAAGAGAGATAGGAGGATGAGACTATGTGGGCAGAGGAAAGCGTATTTTATCAGATATATCCGCTGGGGTTCTGCGGCGCCCCTTTTGAAAACGATGGCGTGCAGGAATCAAGGATACTGAAGGTATTGGACTGGATACCTCATATAAAGAAGCTTGGCTGCAATGCCATTTATTTTTCACCCATATTTGAGTCTGATACCCATGGTTACAATACCAGGGATTATACGAAGCTCGATGTGCGGCTGGGGACAAACGAAGATTTTAAAAAGGTCTGTGACACTCTGCACAAAGAAGGCATAAAGGTCGTTCTGGACGGCGTGTTCAATCATGTGGGCCGTGGATTCTGGGCTTTCCAGGATGTGCTTAAGAACCGCCAGTCGTCACCTTATGTATCGTGGTTTAACCAGATATCTTTTGAGGGGAATTCGAATTATGATGACGGACTCTGGTATGAAGGCTGGGAAGGAAACTATGACCTTGTAAAGCTGAATCTCAGGAATGAGGATGTGGTACAGCATATATTCAGTGCCGTAAAGGGCTGGATAGATGAGTTTGATATAGACGGAATAAGGCTTGATGTGGCGTACTGTCTGGATCCTGCTTTTACCAGAAGGTTAAGGGAATTTACTGATTCTAAGAAGCAGGACTTCTTCCTTTTAGGTGAAGTGCTTCATGGGGAATACGGCCGGATGTTAGCTGACATGAATATACATTCTGTCACTAACTATCAGTGCTATAAGGGAATCCATTCGGCAATAAATTCGGCAAATATGTTCGAAATAGTACACGGCCTGTTAAGGCTCTTCGGACCCGAGGACTGGTGCGTGGCAAGGGGAGCACATCTGCTTTCCTTTGTTGATAACCACGATGTATCCAGGATCGCATCACTGATAACAAATCCGGAATGCCTGAAGCTTGCATACGGTATCATCTTCGGAATGCCCGGGATCCCCTGCGTGTATTATGGAAGCGAGTGGGGCACAAAGGCTGATAAGTCCCAGGGAGATCCGGCACTCAGACCTTCCTTTGATAAGCCGGAGTGGAATGAGCTTACAGATATCATTTCCGCAATGGCAGAAGCTAAGAAGAATTCAAAGGCTCTGAATTATGGAGGTTTCCGCAGCGTGCTGCTTACCAATAAGCAGTGCATCTGGGAAAGAAAATGTGATGATGAGCGTGTGCTGGTAGCTATTAATATGGACAGTGCACCTTATACTGCGCACTTTGATGCGGGATGCGGCATGGCAGACGAGCTCATAAGCGGCGGCAAGCATGATTTCGGCGGCGGCAGCGAGCTGGCCCCCTACAGTGTGGAATTCTGGAAGATGGAGCGATAACAGGGAACCAAAGCCAAAGGCTTTTCGTGCTTGCACGAAAAAGCCTTTGACCTTGGTTCCCGAACGGACATGAGCAAGAAGCGAAATGTTTGCAGAGCAAACATTTCAGCGGATTGCGAATGGCCGTAGAATTGCGAAAGGCGCGAAGCGGCGGAGCAATTCGTGTTATCGGAAAAAAAGTAAACAATTGAGGCGAATGGCCGTAGAATTGCGAAAGGCGCGAAGTGGCGGAGCAATTCGTGTTATCGGAAAAAATATTGAAAAAAAATCAAATTTTAGGGAGAAAATAAAATGAGTAAGGAACTGGCAAAAACATACGACCCCAGTGGGATCGAAAACAGGCTGTATGAGAAGTGGGAGACAAAGAAATACTTCCATGCAGAGGTAGACAAGAGCAAAACCCCCTTTACTATCGTGATCCCGCCCCCCAATATTACGGGACAGCTTCATATGGGACATGCCCTGGATGAGACCATGCAGGACATACTGATCAGGTTCAAAAGGATGCAGGGCTATAATGCACTCTGGCAGCCCGGAACGGATCATGCTTCCATTGCAACTGAAGTCAAAGTTATAGAGACTTTAAAGAAACAGGGAATAACAAAGGCTGACCTTGGCCGTGACGGTTTCCTTGAAAAGTGCTGGGACTGGAGAAAAGAGTACGGCGGAAGGATTGTTAACCAGCTTAAGAAGCTTGGTTCTTCCTGCGACTGGGACCGTGAGAGATTTACAATGGACGAGGGCTGCAACAGGGCAGTTACCGAAGTCTTTGTTAAGATGCATGAAAAAGGATACATATACAAGGGCAAGCGTATGGTCAACTGGTGCCCGGTATGTAAGACTTCCATATCCGATGCTGAAGTAGAATATGAAGAGCAGCACAGCCATTTCTGGCATATAAAATATCCGGTAATAGAGGATGACGGTTCCATATCCAGGACACGTTTTCTTGAGTTTGCAACCACAAGACCGGAGACTATGTTAGGTGATACAGCTGTTGCCGTTAATCCGGAGGATCCCAGGTACAAGGATCTTATCGGTAAGAAGGTTATGCTTCCCATCATTAACCGTCCCATCCCCGTTGTAGGTGATGAGCACGCTGACATGGAAGTGGGAACGGGTGTTGTTAAGATCACTCCCGCACATGACCCTAACGACTTTGAGGTAGGAAAACGTCACAACCTGGAAATGATAAACATCATGAACGATGACGCTACCATCAATGAAAACGGTGGAAAGTTTAACGGTATGGACCGCTACGCTGCAAGGGATGCCATCGTGAAGGAACTGGAGGAGCAGGGTCTTCTGGTTTCCATAGAAGACCTTACCCATAATGTAGGTACTCACGACAGATGTAATGCAACAGTAGAACCCATGGTAAAGGAGCAGTGGTTTGTCTGCATGGACGAGCTCATCAAGCCGGCTGTAAAAGCTATAGAAGACGGTGAGATAAAGCTGATCCCCAAGAGCATGGAGAAGACATATTTCAACTGGACCAATAATATCAAGGACTGGTGTATTTCAAGACAGCTCTGGTGGGGTCACAGGATACCTGCATGGTACTGCGACGACTGTGGTGAGATAGTTGTTGCAAAGTCCGCACCGGACAAATGTCCTAAATGCGGATGTACTCATCTTACACAGGATCCGGATACTCTTGACACCTGGTTTTCATCGGCACTCTGGCCCTTTGAGACTTTAGGATGGCCGGAGATGACAGAAGACCTTAAGTATTTCTATCCTACGGATGTGCTTGTTACCGGTTATGACATAATTTTCTTCTGGGTTATCAGGATGGTATTCTCAGGATATGAGCATATGGGTGATAAGCCCTTCAAGACGGTGCTTTTCCACGGACTTGTTCGTGATGCCCAGGGACGGAAGATGAGCAAATCCCTTGGAAACGGCATAGATCCCCTGGAGATAATTTCTACCTACGGTGCTGATGCGCTGAGACTTACTCTTGTGACCGGAAATGCTCCCGGAAATGATATGAGATTTTCTACCGACCGTGTGGAGAACAGCCGTAACTTTGCAAATAAGGTATGGAATGCATCCCGCTTCATTATGATGAATATGGGGAATGAGGAGATAAAGGATGTATCCGGGGTAAAGACCGAGCCGGTTGACCGCTGGATACTTTCCAAGCTCAACAATACCGTCCAGGATGTCACTGAGAATATGGAAAAATTCGAGATGGGCGTTGCGGTACAGAAGGTATATGACTTTATCTGGGATGAGTACTGTGACTGGTACATAGAGATGGTAAAGCCTCGTCTTTACAAGAAGGAGAACGAGACGGATGCCGACAGGGAGTCCAGGGCTGCGGCACTGGCTGTACTTAAGGCTGTACTGGTAGATTCCCTTAAGCTGCTTCATCCCTTTATGCCGTTTATTACGGAGGAAATCTTCTGTAACCTGCAGGATGCGGAGGAATCCATCATGATCTCTTCATGGCCGGTTTATTCCGAAGACCGCAATTTTGCATCTGATGAGAGTGATATCGAAACCATAAAGGAAGCTGTCAGGGGTGTAAGAAATGTGCGTACTGAGATGAATGTGCCTCCTTCAAGGAAAGCGCAGATATTTGTTGTTACCGTGAATGATGATGTGAAGAAGAGCTTTGCGGAAAATGATTATTTCCTTAAGACTCTTGCATATGCTTCTGATGTCACCGTGCAGGCTGACAAGACCGGCATTGCAGAGGATGCAGTGTCAGTTCTGCTGGCACATGCTGCAATCTATATTCCTTTTTCGGATCTTGTAGATCTTGAGAAGGAGCTGGAGAGGCTTAAGAAAGAGGAAAAGCGTCTTGAGGGTGAACTGAAGCGCTCAAACGGAATGCTTAATAATGAAAGATTCCTCTCTAAGGCACCGGCTGAAAAGATTGAAGAGGAAAAAGCGAAGCTTGCAAAATATGAAAAGCTGATGGAGCAGGTAAAAGAGAGGATAGCTAATCTGAACAAATAATAATTTTATGTTGATTTTTACATGCAATATCGTTATTATGTTGTATGTGAAAGTGTGTTTTTGATTATTTGGTGGATTTGTGCCATCAGCCGGAGACAGTTATGATCATTTTTGAGGAAGAACTGAAAAAATTTCATAAAAGCCTTGAAATGGGCGATGCTGAAAGCGATATATACGAAAAGCAGGATGAGGGAGATGTTGTGGAAGTACTGCTTGATCTTGCCCAAAATTCGGATAGTGCAGCGACCGGCGAGGGAGATGTTTATAACGAGTAGGAGCAGTATCTGTGAAATGTTTTAATTGCGGATGTGATCTGACCGAACTTGAGTTCTGCACGAATTGCGGTGCGGATGTAAAGCAGTATAAGCGGATAATATATACTTCCAACAGGCTTTATAATGAAGGCCTGGAGCGAGCAAGTGTAAGAGATCTTTCAGGAGCTGTAAGGGCTCTTAAGGAGTGTATCCGTTTCAATAAAAACCACATAGATGCAAGAAACCTTTTAGGGCTTGTTTACTATGAAACAGGTGAGGGCGTTGAGGCGTTGTCCGAGTGGGTCATCAGCCAGAATATGCGTCCGGAAAAGAATGTTGCGAACGAGTACATAAATGCACTCAAGAACGATCAGGGGCGTCTTGAGAATATCAAGACATCCATAAGAAAATTTAACAAAGCCCTGGATCTGTGCTGGCAGGACAGTTCTGATATGGCCATTATTCAGCTGAAGAAGGTCATCAGCATGAATCCGAATTATGTAAAAGCCCGTCAGTTGCTCACTCTTTTGTACATACAGAAGGAAGAGTGGGAAAGAGCAGCCAGGGAGGCTGAAAGAACTCTCAAGATCGACTGCGGAGACCTGAAGTCCCTCAGGTATAAAAAAGAGATAGAGGCGGTTCTTAAGCAGGCTGCTGATAATAAACGGGGACGCAGAAAGAAGAAAGAAGAAGTCACTGCGGTTTATAAGACCAGCGGCAATGAGACAATAATACAGCCCGTAGGTGTTGGCGATACTCTGGGAATAAATGTATTTGTTGAAATTGCCATAGGCATAATCATAGGTGTGTGTGTGTCATATTTCATCATTCTTCCGGCCAGGATATCATCGGTAAGGGATGAGGCAAATGCCAAGGCTTCGGAATATGGGGCACAGCTGGATGAAAAGAATGCCGAGATCACTGATCTCGAGGCAAGGATAGCTGAGCTTCAGGCCGATATACAGGCACAGAAGGAAATGATAGACGGTTATTCCGGCTCCAACGGAACTGCTGAGATAAATGATTATCTGATGGCTGCGGCTTATGCGTATCTTGATACCGGCCAGGATAACATGACGGTTGATGAGTATCTTGAGAAGATTCCGGATGATTATCTGGATGATGGAGCATCGACGGAATTCATTGATCTGTATTCTTATCTGAAGGGTGGCATAGGTTCTTCGGTAGCGGAGCGGTTTTATGAGAAGGGCATAGAGTCCTATAATTCCAGAGATTATGAAACTGCCATAGAGTGTCTTACCAGAGCTTATGAATATAATCCTGACAGTGATGATGCGCTGTATTATCTGGGACTGGCATACTATGATAATGGTGATGTAAGCAGTGCGGCTGCAAAATTCAATGAACTTTTGGAAAAGTTTCCGGACAGCCTGGAAGCACAAAAAGCAAGTCAGCATCTTGAAGAGATAGGCGACTGATAAAAGGGAGGAAGAAAAATGGCAACTATCAAAGTTAAACCGAAGGTTGAAAAAGAGCCGAAGGATGTAGCGGGAAGGATCATTGGTGTTTTATTCCTTCTGATGGTTATTGCAGGCGGATATTATCTCTTTGATATGTTCAGACAGCTCGATATCACAAACGATAATATACAGGGTGAGTGGAGATATCCCAAGCCTTTGGGACAGGATACTACCGAGTGCTGGGTTTTCTCACAGGACAATAAGACCGATGAAGGAAATACCGGTGTTGCCACAAACTATACCCTTAATACAAAGGATGGTTCAAAGTCCAATATCGTGGAATATGATTATATTCTGGAATCTTATACCGATAAGACCGGTGCTGAACGCTGGCATATAATGGTTACTACCAAGAATGTAAAGTCGTCAGAGAAGCGTACCAGAGAGATAAGGGTAACTTCTCTCAGCAAGATGGAGATGTCGGTTACTTTCGTGGAGAACATGACAGCTGATATCACCAGGCTGGTGCGTACCACAATTTTCTGATACTTATGAATGCATCCGTGCCGGCTATGCCGGGCACGGATTGCTTGTCTGATATATCTGAGGGGAGCGTTGTGTAGTCCTGACAATGCTCAAGGGGGAATAATTATTTGGTTTACCGTGTCTATTACCTAGACATTGCGGCTCTTTTGGTCTGTATGGTCCTGTTGCTGTCGCTCTGTTTCAGAAAAATGTACAGAGGCAAGACGAATAGGATTTTTTTTGTGTTCATTGGCCTCATAATGCTCACTACGGTGGCAGATGTCCTGAGGTCTGCGCCTCTTGACTGGATTGCACCCTACAACAACAGCATAATATTCCGGGATATTGCTTGCGGCACATACAGTTTTTTGTATTCCATGATATATCCGGTGTATATATATATGGTGGGATGTATCACCGGAACTTTTAAAAAGATCAGGTCTTCCCTTATACTGGCAGTCATGTTTTTTTCACCGCTGCTTGTCAATCTCATGCTGTTGATATCCAACGGTTCGACTCATGCTCTTTTCTATCACACATTGAGTCCGGACGGTATACCTGTTTATCACAGGGGGTTCATGATAGGCGTTTCCGTGGCAATGGGCTTCTATTATGTTATATTCTTCCTGGTACTCATTATTTACTGCAGGGTAAAGAGGCGTATAGAACTTATAAAGTTCCTGGCACTTCTTTTCATATACCCGGTGAACCTTCTGGCATACTATATCCAGGCTACCAATCCTACGCTGCTTGTGCAGATGTTCGGTATGGCACTGACAGTGTTGCTGCTTTCATTCTTTGTGCTCAGCATTGAAGAAAACTATGACCTTGAGACCGGTGCAAAGCCTTTTGCAGCATTCAAGCATATGCTGGGCAATGTATATGCAACAGGTGACAAGACATTTATCATTTTTGCCAAGATACGGAGCAGCAGACCTTTGGACAATTCGCTGGGCAGAGAGGTTTATGCCGAGCTGATGCATCAGGTGTGCGACAGGATCTTTTCAATAATGCAGAGAGAAAACAGACATCTGGCAGATCTTTATTATCTGAAGAACGGTTTGTTTGCCGTCGTTGATAAAGGCGGTATTGATAAAGAAGAGGTGTCTGCGGTTGTAAACAATAATATCCCTATTATCCGTGAGGAATATAATCTGGATGGTATCCGCATGAAGCTGGAATTTGCGGTTTGCGGTGTGGAGATTCCGGAGGAATGTGATAATGAGGAGGAACTGGTAAAATTTGTGGAAACTTTTGTAAATTACCTTCCGCCTAATGTCTTTGTCAGGTACTGCGATATTGTTCCTGACAGGGAGTATGTCATCAGCAATACCATCGACCGTATAGTGGCTGATGCAATAAAGAATGACAAGTTCGAAATGTTCTATCAGCCTATATATTCCGTAAAAGATCGGGCTTTTACTTCGGCTGAAGCGTTGCTCAGGCTCAAGGATGAGACCCTGGGCTATGTTCCGCCATCAATCTTTATTCCTGCTGCGGAGAAGAGCGGCGCCATACTTCAGATAGGCGAGTTTGTAATCCGTGACGTGTGCCGTTTCCTTGCGGAAAGCGATGCCCTTGACAGGGGAATCAAATTTGTTGAGGTAAACCTTTCCGTTATGCAGTGCACGCAGAAGGATATGGCAAAGAAGATCAGGGAAATACTCGAGGAGTATCATATCGAGCCCAAGAGAATTAATTTTGAGATTACGGAGACTGCATCGGATTATCTTGCAGATGCGGTCATAAAGACCATGAGTGATATATCGGAGAACGGAAACAGCTTCTCCCTGGACGATTATGGTTCGGGTTATTCAAACCTGGGCAGGATAATGAATTTCCCGTACAAGATAATTAAGCTGGACAAGTGCCTTATTGACGGGCTTGTGGATGACAGGCGTAAGAATATCATGAAGGAAACCATAAGTCTGCTTAAGAGCCTTGGTGCGGAGATCGTTGTCGAGGGCGTAGAGGATAAGGATAAAGCTGAGTGGTTCATTGAAATGCAGTGTGAATACATCCAGGGTTATTATTATGCGAAGCCTATGCCGGAAAAAAGCTTCCTTTCTTTCCTTGAAGAGAACGGCGGGAAAAAGCAGAGCAAAGTCAGTGAATGAGGATCAGCTCAGTTATAAATACTACAGCGCATGATACCAGGGCAACCAGTATCATGCTTTTTTTGAAGTAAGACATTATGAGTGCGGTTGTAAAGCCTGCAAGAGCAGAGTAAATGCTCCTGGTGGCATCCAGTATTGCAGGAAAAGTCATTACCGTCAGCGTGACATAAGGCACATAGGCTAAAAATGACCTGAGGGTCTTGTTTTTTATTTCCTTCCTCAGAATGGTCATGGGAAGCATCCTTATCAGATATGTTACTATTGCCATTACGGCGATGTAGATCCAGGTGTTCATGTTTTCTCTTTCTGCTGCTATTAGCGGCATTACTTTTTGGGTTATTTCGTGGGCTGCGTAAGGAAATTTTCGGTTTACGCCGAACGAAGCAGGGCGGAGCGAATCACCGCTACTCGATCATTTCGTCAGCCTGTCCGGTACCTGTTTCGTCTGATGATTCAGTATCTATTGGCTTAATTATGGCGAATATCAGGGATATAAGTACCGTAAGTATTATGATTCGGGTGCCGCCTGATATGTCCTTTATGTAGGGGAGATGCACAGCGGCAAAGCTCGCTATCATTGAGGTGATGACAGCCGCACAGATCCGTATGTCTTCCCGTGATTTAGGGATAAATACTGCGGTAAACATGCCGTACAGTGCCAGGTTAAGGGCACTAGTGACTGAGTCCGGCAGTATGCTGCCTGCAAGTACGCCTATTGCAGTGCCGGCAGTCCAGCCGGGGACGGTAAGGAGAAGCGCGCCGTAAGTATAAAATGGTGACAGGGGATATTTTTGACCTACTGACACACCAAAGATTTCATCTGTAATGCCGTAGGACATTAGCAGCCTATGGTGAGTGGGAGTTTCCGGTTTGATCTTTTGGGAAAGCGCAAAGCTCATCAGGCAGTAGCGCAGATTTATTATGAGCTGTGAAAGCGCTATGGAAAAATAGGAACCGCCTGCGCCTATTATGGCCAGTGCGCCGAATTCGCCTGCACTGGTCAGGTTGGTAAGGGACATGACAGCGGCTTGGAATGCGGTCATTCCCACATCCTTAGCCTGGATTCCTAGGGAAAATGATACGGCAAAATACCCCAGGGCTATGGGGAGGCCATCCCGGAGGCCTGCGAGAAAGGCGTTGTCCTTTTTTGGAATATTTGAATTTGATGTATTATCCACAATTTTACCCCATGATGTTCCGGTTTTCTTAAGTGCTTACCGGTGAGGCATCACAAGTGTCTATAATAAATAAAAAAACACCGTATATCAAGTTTTTTTTTGTTCAAAAATGTCGTATAATTGAATGTAGCAAAAATTATATTCTGTCTGTATCGGAGGGGTTCCAAATTGGATAAGAAAAAAAAGACAAAAACCATTGTCGTAATGCTGGTGCTATTGGCATTTAGCATTGTGGGAACGGTGCTTACTTTCCATGCTGAAAAGCATGAAACCGTAAAGGAAGTAATGCGTGATGCGGTGCTGCATGAGACGAATAAGATATCGCTCTTCGGCATTATGCAGATCGATCCTTCGCTCCTTTCCGGATTTATAGTGACAGCATTTCTTCTTTTGGCTGCACTGATAATCAGGATCTTCGTTATCCCTAAATTCAAACTCGTGCCTGGGAAATTCCAGATGCTTTTAGAGATGTGGGTAGGGCTTTTTGACGGACTTGCCAAGTCCAACAGCCCCCATAGGAATAAGGCCCTTGGCGCATATATTTTTGCGATAGGTTCCTATATTTTTGTGGGAACCATGTTTGAGCTTTTGGGTCTGCAGGTTGTATCCGCCGCAGGCAATTCACTGGCGCTGCCGGCACCCCTTGCAAATATAAACGGTGCCATAGCTGCAGGATGTTTTTCATATCTGTTTATCGTATTCGGTGCAGTCACAGCAAATAAAATTGCCGGCGTTGGAAATGCACTTAAGGAGTTTTCACTGCCTATATCAATGACATTCAGATTATTTGGTGCCCTGCTTTCAGGTATGCTCACAACTGAATTAGTTTATTACTATATGACACTTAGTTTTGTACTGCCGGTACTGGTGGGCGTACTCTTCACAGTGTTGCATGCAGTCATTCAGGCATATGTCCTGACAATGCTTACCAGTTTCTACTACGGTGAGGTCACGGAGATAAGGGAGAAGAAAAAGAAAAAAGAAGCGACTACAGACGAAACAATAGAAGAAGCAAAAGCAGCATAAAGACCAATCAAACAAAAAGAAAATAAAATTCCGGAGGAAAAGAAAATGAAATTAAAGACAATCAAAACTATGGCAATCGCACTTGCAGTGATGATCATTGTTATGGCAGGAGTAGGGGTGGCCGGGGTAATAAGCGCCCAGGCTGCAGACACCACAGCTACTGCTGAAGCAGCTGCAGAGGCAGCAAATGTAGGGGTGAATGATATTTTAGGAAAAGCCATTGGTGCAGGTATTGCGGTGGGTTTTGCGGCATTCGGCGGAGGTATCGGTATGGGTATCGCAGTAGGACGCTGCGGCGAGGGTGTTGCAAGACAGCCTGAGATGAGCGGAAAGATACAGACCATCATGATGCTCGGTCTGGTATTTATAGAGACGGTAGTTATTTATGCATTGATCATTGCGATACTGGCGATCTTCGTACTGTAAGTCAGACAGGAAAGGGGTTAAAGAATGATACTCGGAATAGATTTTATGCAGATATTCCTGCACCTTTTCAATATAATCCTTCTCTTTGGAGGACTTTACATCCTTTTATACAAGCCTGTAAAGGATTTTATTCAGAAGCGTGAGGACCATTATCGTGAAATGGACGAGCAGGCGAAGAAGACGCTGGATGAGGCTAAAGCGTTAAAGGCAGAGTATACTGCTGCAATGGATAAGGCCGATGAGGAAGTGGAAGCCAAGATGAGCGCTGCCCAGGCTGAGATCGCTGAAATGCGTAAGACTGAAGAAGAAAGCCTTAAGAAGAAGGCTGAAGTCGTTATTGCAGAGGCAAAGGCCGAAGGCGAAAGAAAGAAGAAAGGCATTGTGGAGGGCGCCAAGGAAGATATCTCCAAGATGATAGAAGAAGCTACCCGCAAGATAATGCTTGACAGCGAGGGCGGATCATCTTTTGATTCATTCTTAGATGAGGCAGAAAAGAATTCTGACGGAGGAAATTCTGATGGAAGAAAGTAAGACCTCAGCCACTTCAAAAAAAGAGGCGTATATATACAGTGCTGCTTCACCTGATGCAAAGCAAAAGAAGCGCTTTGAAGCTTTTCTTTTAAAGGAGCAGGGCGAGGAATTCGAGCTTGTCTGGAAAAAGGATGAGACTGTGGGAAACGGTTTCAGGCTGGAGGCAGGCGGTGAAGTATATGACTGGACCCGTGAAGGAAGGTACAGGCAGTTAGCCGATATGCTGGATGAGATTGCGGCAAGGTATGATGATGAAGAATCTGATGTCATTACACTTTTCAAATCGTCAATCGATTCCTGGGAGGCCCATGTCCGTCCAGAGGAGGAAGGTGTCGTACTGACAGTAGGTGACGGTATTGTACTGGCAGAGGGACTTCGCAGTGCGGTATATGGCGAGATCGTAATTTTTGAATCCGGCGTAAAGGGCATGGTGCAGGACCTTAGGCCTGACTGTGTCGGTATCATACTTTTCGGTGACGATACGGATGTTACGGAAGGCAGCAGGGTAAGGCGTACCAAAAAGACCGCAGGAATACCTGTGGGTGACGCATACATAGGAAGGGTAGTTAATGCACTCGGTGAGCCTATAGACGGAGAGGGCAAGATAAAGGCTGTGGGTTATCGTGCCATAGAATCCCCGGCTCCGGACATCGTGTCCCGTCAGGGTGTGGATACCCCTATGAATACGGGCCTGCTTTCAATCGACTCAATGTTTCCCATAGGAAGGGGACAGAGAGAGCTTATTATCGGTGACAGACAGACAGGAAAGACCACTATTGCTACGGATACCATACTGAACCAGAAGGGCAATGGTGTTATCTGCATATATGTTGCAATCGGACAGAAGTCGTCCAGCGTGGCTCATATAGTTGGTAATCTTAAGAAGCAGGGTGCAATGGAATATACCATAGTGGTTTCTGCATCTGCATCTGAAACAGCACCTGTCCAGTATATTGCGCCTTATGCGGGTGCAGCCCTTGGCGAATACTTCATGTACCAGGGCAAGGATGTGCTTATTATCTATGACGATCTGTCCAAGCATGCCATAGCATACAGGGCACTGTCCCTTCTGCTGGAGAGGTCACCAGGACGTGAAGCTTACCCCGGTGATGTTTTCTATCTGCATTCAAGGCTGTTAGAGAGGTCGGCAAGACTTTCTGATGCAATAGGCGGAGGCAGCATGACGGCATTGCCTATAGTCGAAACTCAGGCGGGAGATGTTTCTGCCTACATACCTACCAATATTATTTCAATAACGGACGGACAGATATTCTTAGAAAGTGATCTTTTCTTTGCAGGACAACGGCCTGCTGTCAATGTCGGGCTTTCTGTATCCCGTGTAGGTGGAGCGGCCCAGACAAAGGCGATGAAAAAAGCCGTGGGAAGCCTGAGGCTGGATCTTGCACAGTACAGGGAGATGGAAGTGTTCACGCAGTTCTCCAGTGACCTGGATGAAGCTACTAAGAAGCAGCTTAACTATGGTCAGGGACTTATGAAGTTACTGATACAGCCTCAGGGGCATCCGTTCTCGCTGCATGAGCAAGTAATCATACTCTGTGCAGCCATTGCCCATGTAATGGAAAATGTTCCACTGGCAAAGATAATAAAGTTCCGTGATGAGATGCTCAGGCATTTTTCAATGACAGAGTCTGCACTCTGTGAAAAAATCGATGAGACCGGCGTAATGACACCTGAAGAAAAGGAACAGATCATCGAAGCCGCAAAGAGATTCTACGAGGATAAATGGCAACACTGAATGAGATAAAAAATAGAATATCCGGCGTGCGTAGCACAAAGAAGATAACAAATGCCATGTACCTTATCTCATCGGTAAAAATGAGAAAGGCTAGGGCAGACTTAGAAAATGTGCGCCCTTTTTTCGAGGCGCAGGCCAGAGAGATAAAGCGGATCTTCCGTAACGCACCCTCTGTTGATTCGGGGTATTTCAGTGGCAGTAATAAGCACAAGCGAAAAAAAAGGGCTAAGGCTTATCTGGTAATAACAGCAGATAAGGGCATGGCCGGGGCTTACAATATGAATGTGCTCCGTATGCTGGAAAAGGAAAGACAGAAGGATCCGGGCATAAAAATATTTGCAATCGGTGAAAACGGAATACGTTATTTCCGTAATCACAGGATACCCGTGGCAAAGGAATTCCATGAGATAGCGCCCACACCCTCCTACAGGTGGGCAAGGATGATCTGTGCAGTGCTCCTGACACCTTACCTTAACGGCGAGGTTAATGAGATCAGGATGATCTACAGCGATGTGGAGTCTGAGCTGTCATGTGTAGTAAGGAACGAAAGACTTCTGCCCTTTTCCGAAGAAGAGTTCATCGGCGAAGAAGATGAGGGAAGACGAAAGAAGTATTATAATTTCGAACCTTCTCCTGAGGGTGTATTGGAAAGCTTTATGCCTCAGTATATTTCGGGAAATATATACGGCGCACTTGTAGACAGCTTCTGTGCAGAGCAGAATTCCAGGATGGCTGCCATGAGGTCGGCTAATGACAATGCCGAGGAGCTGCTGTATGAGCTGCGCATAGAGTATAACCGAATCAGACAGGGAATGATCACACAGGAGATCACAGAAGTGGCGGCAGGCGCAAGGTCGCAGAAGAGAAAGCGCAGGAAGAAAAATAACCTTAAGGAAGATATAAATTCTGATACCGGAGGACAAACGGCGTGATTAAGGAAAAGAAAAAGATACGCAAGGGCAGGATAATACAGGTTTCAGGACCTGTTGTGGATGTGGTTTTTGAAAAAGGCGAGATGCCGAGGCTCAGGGAAGCACTTACGGTGGAACTTGAGGATGGGGTTCGCACTATGGAGACTGCTCAGCTCATGGAAGACGGTGTGGTCAGATGCATAATCTTGTCACAGTCGGAGGGTCTTGCAAGGGATATGGTGGTTACGGCTACGGGCGAGGGTATACAGGTGCCCGTCGGTGATGTGACTATCGGAAGGATGTTCAATGTACTGGGTAAGCCTATAGACGGCGGTGCTGCAATCCCGGAGGATGCGGAAAAGTGGAACATACACAGGCCGGCACCTTCCTTCAAGGACCAGAATGTGGCCGTTGATATACTGGAAACCGGTATCAAGGTCATAGATCTGCTTGAGCCATATGCAAAGGGCGGAAAGATAGGCCTTTTCGGCGGTGCGGGCGTAGGTAAGACCGTTCTCATACAGGAGCTTATCCACAATGTGGCCATGGAGCATGGCGGCTATTCCATATTTACAGGTGTCGGAGAACGTTCCAGGGAGGGAAATGACCTTTGGAATGAAATGAAGGAAAGCGGCACCATTGATAAGACCGCAATGGTATTCGGACAGATGAACGAGTCTCCGGGGGTACGTATGAGGGTGGCTCTTACGGGACTTACTATGGCCGAATATTTCAGGGATGTGCAGAACAGGGACGTGCTGCTCTTTATCGATAATATATTCCGTTTCGTGCAGGCCGGTTCAGAGGTGTCAACGCTTTTGGGACGTATGCCTTCAGCCGTTGGCTATCAGCCTACGCTGGCACAGGAAATGGGTACATTGCAGGAACGTATTGCATCAACGGCAGCAGGATCCGTTACATCGGTACAGGCTGTATACGTGCCTGCGGATGATCTGACTGATCCCGCACCTGCAACTACTTTCTCACATCTCGATGCCACCACCGTGCTTTCAAGAAAGATTGCTGAGCAGGGTATCTACCCGGCTGTTGACCCCCTTGAATCCACCTCCAGAATACTTGAGGCGGATATTGTGGGACAGGATCATTATGATACGGCCAGAGAGGTGCAGAGATACCTTCAGAAATACAATGAGCTGCAGGATATCATAGCCATACTCGGTATGGACGAGCTTTCCGACGAGGACAAGAGTATCGTTAACAGGGCTCGTAAGATAATAAGGTTTTTAGCACAGCCCATGTTCGTGGCTGAAAAATTTACGGGTACTCCCGGAATATATGTGCCCCGGTCAGAGACTGTCAGGGGATTCAAGGCAATTCTTTCCGGTAAATACGATGACTATCCCGAAGCTGCATTTTACAATGTTGGTACAATAGATGACGCAATCAAGAAGGCGGAGACACTGTAATTGGAAACCTTAAATTCATTTCAGCTTAAAATATATGAGGCAAGTTCCGTATTCTTCAGCGGTGCGGTGGAGTTTCTTGCGGTGCCCACGGCTGAGGGGGAGTTTGGCGTCATGGCGGGGCATGAGTCTGCGGTGGTAGCGATAAAAGAAGGGCTTCTTAAATACAGGAAAGATGAGGATCCTGAAGACAGCATGCGCTATGCTGCGGTTTCTGCCGGTATCATGCGTGTTGAATCTACCGAAGTACTGGTGCTGGTAGAGTCAGCCGAGGATCCGGACGAAATAGATGAAAACAGGGCTAAAGAGTCGGAACAGGCTGCCAAAGATATAATAAAGCTTAAGCAGGGGAGGCTGGAGGAACAGATTGCGGAAGCCAAGCTCAGACGTGCCCTGAACCGACTGGACGTAAAGAAAAAATATTCGGGAAGAAAGAAAGGCCTGATCTGAAGGGCAAAAAACAGGCTTGAAAAAACGGCCTTAATGTGGTAGTATCTGTAAACAGGAGTTCAAAGATACCGTTCGGTATCGTGCATTCGCAAAGGCGGCTGGATGACCGCTTGAATTCCAATAATAGAATGTAAAGTTTTAGAAATGTCTTGCGCAGGATTTTTTCAGTGCACCTTGAAAAGTGAATACAGTACCGGAATGGTAAAAAAATAAAAATTTTATGTTGACAAACACGAACAAATGTTTTAATCTTATAAACACGAACAGATGTTTTCTGTGAAAGGAGAAAAGAAATGGAAAGAGAAGAAAAGTTAAGAGCTCTGGATGCGGCCTTGAAGCAGGTTGAGAGACAGTATGGCAAGGGCGCGCTCATGAAGCTCGGCGATCCCAGCAATAAGATGAACATAGAGACGATCCCCACGGGATCCCTTTCACTTGATATAGCCCTGGGAATAGGCGGTATTCCCAAGGGAAGAGTTATAGAGATATACGGACCTGAGTCGTCAGGTAAGACTACCGTTACACTTCATATGATTGCAGAGGTTCAGAAACGGGGCGGTATCGCAGGATTTATCGATGCAGAGCATGCTCTTGATCCTGCCTATGCCGCAGCTATTGGTGTGGATGTTGATAACCTGTATATCAATCAGCCGGACTACGGTGAGCAGGGACTTGAAATCGCAGAGACAATGGTAAGATCCGGGGCTGTTGATATAGTGGTCATTGACTCTGTGGCTGCTCTTACTCCCAAGGCAGAGCTGGAAGGTGACATGGGTGATTCTCATGTGGGACTTCAGGCAAGGCTTATGAGCCAGGCTCTCAGAAAGCTGGCCGGTGCCATCAGCAAGTCAAACTGTGCGGTTATATTTATTAACCAGCTGCGTGAGAAGGTGGGGGTATTTTACGGTAATCCCCAGGTTACCACCGGTGGAAATGCACTTAAGTACTATGCGTCGGTACGTATGGAAGTTCGCAGGGTAGAACAGCTTAAGGCCGGTGGTGATTCCGTAGGTAACCGTACCAGGGCAAAGATTGTGAAGAATAAGGTTGCACCTCCTTTTAAGGAGGCTGAGTTTGACATCATGTTTGGCGAGGGTATTTCATATGAAGGCGACCTTCTGGACCTTGCTGTTGATATAGATGTTATAAATAAGAGCGGAGCCTGGTACGCATATAAGGGCGACAAGATCGGACAGGGCAGGGAGAATGCCAAGATTTATCTGAAGGATCATCCTGACATGTGTGCAGAAGTGGACCGTCTGGTGCGTGAGCATTACAATATAGGCGGAGCTCCTTCGGAGATCGATATCAAGGCTGACAAAAAGCCTATGAAACGTGTGAAGAAATCTGATGATGAGGCTTCAGAAAACGCAGCAGAGTCCGGAGATAAAGCATGATCATAACAGGCATAAAGCCTGTAGGAAAGGGCCGGTACGAAATCTTTTTAGACGAAGGTTCGTATCCGGCCTTTGCTCTTTACAGGAAAGAATTGAAAAAATATGATATCCGTGAGGGAAAAGAGATTTCAGCTGATGTTTTGACCGAAATCTGTTCGGAAGTTCTTGTGAAAAGGGCTCTTTTGCGGCTTTATCATCTGATAGAAAGCAGGGATTATACGGAACGGGAACTAAGAGACAGATTAAGACAGGGTGATTATCCTCCGACAGTGATAGATGCGGCAATTGAGCAGTTAAAAAAACAGGGGTTTGCGGATGATATGGACTATGCCCTGCGATATGCTGACTGTTATATCGACAGGAAAAGCAAAAAAGCCGTAATGCAGGCATTGATCCGAAAAGGTGTATCGCCCGAGGTGGCGGCTGAGGCTGTTGAACAGATTTGCGGGGATCGGACCGCCTCCGCAGTGTCTTATAATGATGGCTGTTATGATGAGAGTGATAAGATACGAAGGCTGCTGGAAAAGAGACGATTTGATCCGTTGACAGCAGATAATAAGGAGTATAACAGGCAGGTAACTTACCTTATGGGTAAGGGGTATTGCTTTATGGATATTAACAGAACGATCAGAGATATGCGCGAAAACAAAGACTATCCGGCAAATCTGTATTAAGGATATATCCTGATTTTAATAAAATGCTGGTCTATTGTGCCCGGAGACATTAGTTTCTCTGGCACGATCAATGGGGCGTTCGCTCCGGTCAGGGCTCGTAGTCTTTTCATCGATGAAAAGACTGGGTCATTCCCGACAGTAGATGATCAAATTTTAAAAAATTGAATATTGAAAACAGAAAACTGCTTATGATGAATTTGCTTATATTGATCATCCGGTTTTGCGTGCGATGATACAGGGCGTTGATACTGCAAAACAGCTGTCGGGATTTCTATTTATAATCGTTTGAAAAAGTGTATTGTATTATTTTTCGTCAAATCAAGGTCATTGACATAACATTCCTAAAAAAGGTATAATAAGTGCTAATTGTGGCGTTGTATATCCTAATGGCGAGATTGTTCTGTGCTGTAACAACAAAGCTTTAAGATATCTCACACAATACAAATTTGACCAAGGAGGACTCCTGTACAATGACGGGGATGATAATCGCCGCACTCATTGCAGTAGTAGTCACCCTCGCAATAGCTATTCCGGTAACGGCCAAGGTTTCTGTTAATAAATACAGAAAAGAGGTTGAGGGAAAATTAGGAAATGCGGATGCGAAGGCAAGACAGATAATTGATGAGGCTCTGAAAACTGCTGAAGAAAAGAAGCGCGAGAGCATGATCGAGGTAAAAGAAGAGACGATCAGGGCTAAGAGCGAGCTTGATAAAGAGCTTAAGGAACGTAGAAATGAGATAAGCCGTTCCGAGAGACGTATACAGCAGAAGGAAGAGAACATCGATAAAAAGACTGATGCAATTGAGCGCAGAGAGCAGAGTTTAGCGCAGAGAGAGGAAAATCTCAACAAAAAGAAGGAAGAAGTTGACAAGCTTAGTGCCCAGAGACTGACAGAGCTTGAGAGGATATCTGGACTGACATCTGACCAGGCAAAGGAACTTGTTATTCAGACGGTTGAAGAAGAAGTTAAGCATGAAATCGCCATGAAGATCAAGGAGGCTGAGGTACAGGCTAAGGAAGAGGCAGATAAGAAAGCAAAGGAATATGTTGTCACAGCGATACAGAGATGTGCAGCTGACCATGTGTCCGAATCTACCATTTCTGTAGTACAACTTCCTAATGACGAAATGAAGGGAAGAATCATAGGACGAGAGGGTAGGAATATCCGCACTCTTGAGACTATGACAGGTGTAGAGCTTATCGTGGATGATACACCTGAGGCGGTGGTTCTTTCAGGATTTGATCCTATAAGGCGCGAAGTGGCACGTATCGCAATAGAACGCCTTGTAGTTGATGGACGTATCCATCCTGCAAGGATCGAGGAGATGGTTGAAAAGGCCCGCAGGGAAGTTGATGCCGTAATGAAGGAAGAAGGTGAGGCTGCAGTACTTGAGTGCGGTGTTCACGGACTTCATCCCGAGGTGGTAAAGCTTCTTGGAAGGCTGAAATTCAGAACTAGCTTCGGCCAGAATGCGCTTAAGCATTCAATAGAGGTGTCACAGCTGGCAGGTCTCCTGGCTGCTGAACTGGGGCTTGATGTCCGCACTGCCAAGAGGGCAGGTATTCTGCATGATATAGGTAAGGCAGTGGACCATGATATGGACGGTTCACATGTACAGCTAGGCGTAGAGCTTTGCAAGAAGTATAAGGAATCCCGTGTGGTAATAAATGCGGTAGAGGCACACCACGGTGATGTGGAGCCGCAGTCGCTTGTTGCCGTTCTGGTGCAGGCCGCTGATGCCATATCCGCTGCAAGACCGGGGGCAAGAAGAGAGACTCTGGGAACATATACCAACAGGCTTACACAGCTTGAGGAAATTTCAAATTCATTTGAAGGGGTTGAGAAGACCTTTGCAATACAGGCCGGCAGGGAGATCAGGGTCATGGTTGTTCCTGATCAGGTATCCGATGATGACATGGTTATACTTGCAAGGGATATTTCCAAGAAAGTGGAAGCAGAGATGCAGTATCCCGGCATGATAAAGGTAAATGTCATCAGAGAATCCAGAGTTGTGGATTACGCAAAATAATTTGTTTTGATATAATATAGTACAAAGCTGCCGTCCTGTGACAGGACGGCAGTTTTACAATAGCCATATATAAGCAGACCATCTGGAAAAATAGTAGTGGATCCTGCAGGGGAGATTTAAATTATTACACCGGAGGTGGCGAAATGGGTTTGATACAAACAAACAGTAACTGTGTAGGCTGTAATAAGTGCATCCGTGCGTGCAGCTGTATGGGCGCGAATGTGGCGGTCGAAAAAGACAGGGTAAACATTATAGAAGTTGATCCGAAGAAGTGTATCGCCTGCGGTGCCTGTCTTGATGCCTGCGAACATGGTGCGAGAGAGTATGAAGATGATGTGGACAGATTTTTTGAGGAACTTTCCAAAGGGCAGAAGATATCTGTGATAATCGCACCTGCATTTCTTGCAAATTATCCCCGTGAATATGAGTCATACCTTGGTATGCTGAAGAAACTGGGGGTTAACCGTTTTATCAGTGTTTCCTTCGGTGCTGATATTACGACATGGGCCTATATCAAATATATAACAGAGAACAAGTTTTACGGCGGAATATCCCAGCCCTGTCCTGCGGTTGTGGGTTATATCGAAAAATATACGCCCGAACTGCTTCCGAAGCTTATGCCGGTGCAGAGCCCTATGATGTGTACAGCTATATATGCAAAGAAATATCTTAAGATAAATGACAAGCTGGCATTTATAAGCCCTTGTATAGCCAAAAAGAATGAGATAGATGATCCAAATAATCATGGTTATGTTTCCTACAACCTTACCTTCTCAAAACTTGTTGCTTATTTAAAGTCCCACAATGTAAGCGGGGCGCAGCCGTATACCGATGAGATCGAATACGGCCTCGGATCTATTTATCCCATGCCGGGCGGATTAAAGGAGAATGTATACTGGCTTTTGGGAGAAGACGTCCTTGTCCGTCAGATGGAAGGCGAGCACCATATGTACGAGTATCTTAAGCATAATAAAGATAAGCTTAAGAATGGCAGAACAGGGTATCTTTTTGTCGATGCTTTGAACTGTACCAATGGGTGTCTGTACGGTACCGGTGTGGACAGCCGTAAGACAAAGGATGAAGAAGTATTTGCTGCAATCCAGAAGGTAAAGGCTGCCAGCAAGAAACATTCTAAAATTTCTGCATGGGGAAGGGAGCTTACTCCTGAAAAGAGGCTTGCAGCTTTAAACAGACAGTTTGCAGGGCTTGATCTGAAGGATTTTCTGAGAAAATATACAGACAGAAGCAAAGAGTGTGCATACAGGATCCCTTCCGAGGCAGAAATCGAAAAGATCTTTATGGAAATGAAAAAGGATACTGAGGAAAAACGGCACATTGACTGCGGATGCTGCGGCTATGATTCCTGTCGTGAGATGACTGTGGCAATTGCAAACGGCTTCAGCCACCGTCTCAATTGTGTCCATTATATAAAAGACAGGGCCTATGAAGAAAAAGACAGGGCGGTTGAACTCAGCAATGAGGTACAGGCAGCCCGTGATGAACTGATAGAAAAGAAGGACAGCCTGGGTGCCGGTATTAATGAGAATTTCAACAACATCCTCAGTTCAATAGAGCAGATAAAACAGATAAGTGAGGACAATGCGCAGCAGACTGATAAGATTTCCGAACATATGGCTGAAGTTGAGGAGTTTGCGGAGAATCTTCGGACGGTTCTTTCGTCTGTGGAAGGATATCTTGAAAAGCTTGAGTCAAATAACAGTAATGTCATAGCTATATCAAACCAGACCAACCTTCTGGCACTCAATGCGTCCATAGAGGCAGCCCGGGCGGGTGAAGCGGGAAGAGGGTTTGCGGTAGTTGCCAGTGAGATCAAAACCCTTGCTGAGAATTCTAAGGTTACGGCAAATGATTCAAACAAGAACAATCAGGATATAAAAGAAGCTATAAATAAGCTGATAGAAGAGTCTGACAAACTTGCCGAGATTGTGAAAAATGTTAATTCCAGGTCAGAGAATCTGGTGGCATCTTCAAAAGAAACTGCAGATTCAATAAGTGCGATGAATGATGTTACGGAAGATGTGGAGGCATCTCTTAAACAGCTTCTTGATTCATTCTGATAATTTGCTGCTTATTTTTGTAAAATACAAAACCTGTGGTTTTACTGCAGGTTTTTTGTTATATTAGTAACTGAAAATGCACCCAATGGGGACGGATTTTGTGCTGTCCGTTTTATGAATATGAGATGTGTGGTGTAAGGGGAGGTTTAGTATGGGCTTACTTGGAAATATGATAGGAAATGCCGTTTCACATGCAGTATCTGATGCTGTAAGTTCAGCTGTTAGTTCTGCAGTATCCGGGGCGGTTACGTCTGCCATCGAGATCAACAAGGAAAAGGAAATCGCAAAGATCCGCAACAAGCCGAAGCCGGAGGTGGTACTGGCTGTATGTCCTAACTGTACTGCGCCTAATACAGATTCACTACGGGTCTGTCCTTATTGCGACAGCCTTCTTGTAAGGGTGCAGGGGGAAGAGAATGTGGCTAATGCAAGACAGGTGTGATATGACTGATAATATCAGAGTTTTTAAACATAACAGCATACGTATCGAATCCGAAAGGGGTATGATATATATAGATCCCTTTGGCATGGAGGAAACACCTAAGGATGCTGCATATATCCTGGTTACCCACGACCATTACGACCATTTTTCACCTGAGGATATAGAGAAAGCGGCCTGTGAGAACACGATTCTTGTGGTTCCGGAGAAGATGGCCGGCAAAGCAGATGTTTTATCCGGACAGGTATCAGGGATTGAGACGGTTACACCCGGAAAAAGCTATGATATAGGGGGCCTTAAGATAGAAACCGTTCCTATGTACAATATTCTTAAGCCTTTTCATCCTAAGGGTGCCGGCTGGGTAGGTTATGTTATAGAGGATAGCGGACAAAGAATCTATATTGCCGGCGATATTGATGCTATCAAAGAAGCTGAATCAGTAAAATGTGATGTTGCGCTGGTGCCTGCCGGAGGATTTTATACGATGGACGCAGTAAAAGCTGCAGAATTGGTGAACAGGATGCAGCCCAAAGTTGCGGTTCCGGTTCACTATGGCGAGATAGCGGGCAAGCCTGAGGATGGCGAAATATTTGCGGCACATGTTAAGCCGCCTGTAAAGGCTGAGATACTGATAAGATGAGTCTGGTAATCCGGCTGCAGTAATGGTTGATCTGCTGTTATGTAAGGGGACTTATGGATAATACAACAAAGAATAAGAAGAGCGGCGTCTGGTTCATGTGGATGTTTGCGGCAGGTGTCATCCTGCTGATGCTTTTTATTGTGTATGTAACCATGAACAGAAGTAAAAGGGAACAGGCATATCAAGCTTCGGACCTGCTGATCGATCAGGTGCGGAATGTGCTTGATGCAAATGCGCGTAAGGAACAGTCACTCACGGATTCATTAAAAGAAAGCTACACTTCAAAAGCAAAGGCTGTCGCCTACGTTATCGATAATATACCCGAAACAGAGTATGATATTGCGGAACAGATAAGGCTTGCCAAACTTATGTCCATAGACGAGATCCATCTTTTTACAGAGGATGGTGAGATATACAGTGGTACGGTTCCGGCCTATTACGGATATACTTTTGATTCCGGCGATCAGATGGCTTATTTCAAGCCCATGCTTACAAACAAGGCTCTCTCCATGTGCCAGGATGTTACCCCGAATACGGCTGAAAGCAAGCCGATGATGTATGCCATATGCTGGAATGACAGCGGTACCCGTATGATACAGATAGGCATAGAACCGAGGCGTCTGATAGAAGAAATGCAGAGCAATGCCGTATCAGAAGTAGTCAACAACATACCCGCTTATGAGGGTGTAAATATACTTATTGCGGACGCAGAGACCCAGGAGATACTGGGGGCCACAGTGAACCGCCATGTGGGGAAAAGGCTGCTGGATCTCGGAATAGACACAAGCGGTATCAGTGACGAGAGCATAAAGCATTTTTCTGCCAAGGTAGACCACAAGGCTTCCTACTGCGCAATGCAGCAGATAGACAACTATAACCTATTGGTGGTGCAGGAAAAGGAAGAAGTTAACCGGGAACTGCCGTTTACCATGATGCTCATATTTGTCTATCTTATGATAGCGGCTATATCATTGGCTGTTGTGGTAAGACGCATGACCGCCAGGAGGGAACGCCTGATAGCAATATCAGAAAGGGCAGTGGCTGCTAATGAGGCAAAATCATCATTCCTTTCCAATATGTCTCATGAAATTCGGACACCTATCAATGCGATTTTGGGCATGAATGAAATGGTACTGCGTGAGAGCTCTGAGGAGGACATAATTACATATTCGCAGAATATAAAGACTGCAGGAAATACACTTTTAGGCATCGTGAACGATATACTGGATTTCTCAAAGATAGAAGAAGGGAAGATGCAGATAATCCCTGTGGACTATGACCTTTCGTCTACGCTTAATGACCTTGTCAACATGATAAAGATTCGTCTTGATGCTAAGGATCTGAAGCTGATCCTGGATTTTGATGAGAATACACCCAAGCTCCTTCATGGCGATGAAATCAGGATTAAGCAGATAATAACCAACATTCTCACCAATGCCGCAAAATATACGGAAAGGGGAAGCGTGTCCTTCCGTGTTTCCTATGATAAGATTCCGGCGGAGCCTGACAGCGTAATGCTCAGGGTGTCCGTCAAGGATACGGGCATAGGTATTAAGCCTGAGGATATGCAGAAACTTTTCTCGAAATTTGACCGTATAGAGGAAACTCGCAACAGAAACATAGAAGGAACTGGATTGGGGATGAGCATTACCAAGGGCCTTCTTGAAATGATGGGAAGTACCCTGGAAGTAAACAGCATCTACGGTGCCGGATCGGAATTCAGCTTTTCCCTAAAGCAGACTGTTGTAAAGTGGGAGCTGTTGGGCAATTTTGAAGAAACACGAAAGAAGAGTGTAGAAGAACTGAAAGAGTATAAGCAGAGGTTTGAAGCCCCGGATGCGGAAATTCTGGTAGTAGATGACAACAAGATGAACCTTATGGTGTTTACCAGGCTGTTGAAGCAGACGCAGGTGAAGATTGATACGGCTTCCGATGGCGATGAAGCCATAAAGCTTATACTGGGCAAGAGATACGACATTATTTTTCTGGACCATATGATGCCGGGAAAAGATGGTGTTGAAGTTCTTAAAGAACTAAAAAGCAATACCTGCTATCCAAATATGGAGACACCCTATATATGTCTTACGGCAAATGCTATAACGGGCGCCCGGGACGAATATATGCATGCGGGTTTTGATGAGTATCTAACCAAGCCTATAGATCCTAAGGAGCTTGAAGATATGCTGATCAGGTATCTCCCATTGGAAAAAATAAAAGGGGATGCTGACACCATGGCTTATAAGCTAAAGGTGAAGAAGCCGGTCATGACAGGAAAAAAGGAAGACAGTGGAGTGGCTGATTCATCTGAAGCGACGGATGATAATGAAGGCATCCCGACAGAACTTCAGGGGTTGGCGCATGCTGGGCTGGATGTAAATAAAGCGCTTGGCTATCTGGAATCGGCAGAGGACTATATGGAAATACTTGGAATGTATGCAGAATCTATAGATGTGAATGTATCAGACCTAAATAAGTTTTTTGCTGACGGAGACATAGAAGCCTATTGCGTAAGGATACATTCTTTAAAGAGCACTTCTTATACTATCGGTGCAACTGCACTGGGGGAGAGGGCACAGAAACTTGAGGAGGCGGCTCACAGCGGGGATGCCGAATACATAGCGGAAAATCATAAGATTTTTGTGGAAGAGTATTTGAAGTTAAAGAGCCTGATCTCGGATGTTGTATCTGCAAAATAACTGACATCATCAATGCTCAAAAATGAACTGCAGCCCGAAGCACTTCCGGTAGCGGGCAGTTTTTAACGCGCGGGCTGCACAGGGATATTTCCGGTTTTACGCCGAATGCCGCAAGGCGGGGTGAGTAAAGGGATTTCATCGCCCTACTCGATTACATCAATAAAGTTCTTGACATTTCCCTATCGTAAAAAGTATAATAGTCGAGCATGCGCAAACGTGTGTTTTTTTCGTCTGCACATAGCTTATGTTAAGTCAGAAAGGAGATGAATCAGAATGCCTACATTTAACCAGTTAGTAAGAAAGGGACGTGAAACTTCGGTTAAGAAGTCAACTGCACCTGCACTGCTCAAGGGTGTTAACTCTCTTCACAAGAAGGAGATCGCTACAAGCTCACCTCAGAAGCGTGGTGTTTGTACAGCAGTTAAGACTGCAACCCCTAAGAAGCCTAACTCTGCACTTCGTAAGATTGCCAGAGTTCGTCTTTCAAACGGTATCGAAGTAACAAGCTACATCCCCGGTGAAGGTCACAACCTTCAGGAGCATAGTGTGGTTCTTGTAAGAGGCGGAAGAGTAAAGGATCTGCCCGGTACACGTTATCACATTATCCGCGGAACGCTTGATACAGCAGGTGTTGCAGACCGCAAGCAGGCTCGTTCAAAGTACGGTGCCAAGAGACCTAAAGACAAGAAGTAAGCCTCAGTACCA
>JAILDD010000020.1 GCA_024689605.1 Lachnospiraceae bacterium | reverse complement strand
CTGTGCAAGCGGAAGCTGAACATTCCTGTCCCTTGCCATAAGGCAAAGGGCAGCTGCAAGTGTCCCACCGGCACTGTCACCGGCTGCAATGATTTTGTCCGGATTTATATGAAATTGTTCCGGATTATCTATAAGACAGTTGTATATCTCGAATATCTCTTCCTGCTGAATGGGGGGGACCTGATAAGGAGCTAAGTCGTACATAGGCATTATCACCCTGCAGTGAAGTTCTTTTGCAGCAAACCTTGCAAAACGGTAATGGTATGGCAATGCCGGGAGCAGGAAGGCCCCGCCATGTATGAAATACAGACAGGGGGCTTTTTCGTCAGGTGAAAGATTTTTTGAAGAATAGATGAGTATCCTTATCTCCTTTTTCTGTGAAAAGGCGGATTTAAGTTTGATGCGCTTTACATCAAAATGTTCAGTGGATGTTTCACGGTGCATCCGTCTGCGGAATATCAATTGTATGCTCCGAACCTGTGAAAGAGTCCTTGGAACCGGGATACGTTTCAGATTTTTGAAATCAGGATGTATGTTCCATTTGGAAGCAGATGCATCGTTAATAACAGTCTTTTTTTTCATCATTGTCTCCGCGCTGGGGCTGTTTATTTGGGATTGTTTTTTCCCTGTAAGATAATATATACTTTTATTTGTGATTACAAGTGTATTTGCAAAATGATCCGTAGTATACCGTCAAATAATAAGGAGGCAAATATGGCTGAACGGAAATATACTGCTTTGACCTATGAGGATACGAAGACTATCAGAGACATGATAGATAATGCAGCTGCTGAATTTTCAGACAGGGCATATCTTCGTTATGAATACAACGACCTGATCTATGACATCAGTTATGAGAAATTTGCAGGATTGTGCCGGATTGTGGGTTCATATGCAAACAGGATGCGTTCGGAACTCGGAAGATGTGTCAAGATAGCGCTCTTCGGCTCATCAAGCCATCATTACCTGCCGGTTCTTCTTGGCGTAATGGGATCCGGCAATGTGGTTGTGCCTCTGGATGTTCAGATGGACAAGGACCACCTTGCAGACAGCCTGATAAGGTCAGATGTGGATGTGCTTTTTTATGACTGGGAATACGAACCTCTTGTTTTGGCTGTAAAGGATATGTGTCCTGATGTGAAGGAATATTATTCGCTTCAGTCTGTTAAAGGCATTAAAAGCCTCAACGACATCCTTCGTGACAGCCGTTTTTCAGGATCTGCATGGGCAATGGATGGTGACGAGGATTTAGTATCCCCTGATGATCTTGCAATGATACTTTTTACATCCGGAACCAGTGGAAAGAGCAAGGGCGTAATGCTTACCAACGGTAATCTTACGGATAATGTATTCTCACAGGTAGTGCCTGAGCCCCCCGGAGAGATTGTATATTTAAATGTTCTTCCCATACATCATGTTTTTTCAATAAACTGCGATTTCCTTATCGGACTTTCGGTAGGTGCTACCATTGCACTTAACGGACAGCTTTCGCTGCTGGCAAAGCATCTTTTAGTGTTTGAACCGACTGTCATACATATGGTTCCCATGATAGCAAAGGCGCTCTATAACAAGATTGCCCTGATGGCTGAGCAGGACAGTGCGCTCACTCCTAAGGACCTGATCCACATGGTATATGGAAAGAACCTTAACAGGCTTGTATGCGGAGGCGGCGGACTTCCTGCGGATCTTGCACTCAAATATGTGGATGCCGGCGTCCTTATAGGACAGGGCTACGGAATGTCAGAGTGTGCGCCTTTGATCTCATCGCCTGATTATAAGAGACCCGATAAAGTAACAAGTGCCGGTAAGGTGGTAAAGAGATGTGAAGTGCGTGTACAGAACGGAGAACTCCAGGTCAAGAGTCCTTCCGTAATGAAAGGGTATTACAATGAGCCTGAGCTTACAGCAGCTACTTTTACTGAGGATGGATGGCTTAAGACCGGTGACGCGGGTTATGTGGATGAGGAAGGATTCATCTATCTAACAGGACGCATAAAGAACCTGATCGTCTTAAGCAATGGTGAAAATGTTGCGCCTGAGGAACTGGAAGGCCTCTTTGCAACTGAGCCCCTTGTACAGGAGATACTTGTATTTGGTGAGGATGATGTGCTTCAGTGCGAGATATATCCTAACTTCAAATATGCGGAAAGCATGGGTGTGCAGGATGTGCTTGCAGAGCTTGAGAATGTGGTTAAGCGTGTGAATGAGACTCTGCCCAATTACAAGCGAATTTTAAGGACTTCCATGAGGAAGGTTCCTTTCTTAAAGACCAGCTCTAAGAAGATAATCCGTGGTGAATTTGAAAAAGAAAGGGCTGAAAGAAAGAAATCCGATATTGAAGTGAAGCTTCCGGAAACTGAGGACCAGAAGAATATCTATGATGCCTGCGCACACTGCCTGGCGCATAAGAGGTTCGGCATAGATTCTGACCTTTTCACCTGCGGTCTCGATTCCTTTGCAAGCATCATGCTTTTGACAGAACTGCAGGAAAAGTGCAATTTTTCAATGACTCTGACAGAGCTCATGGCAAATCCTACGGTAGAAAAGCTGGCAATGCTGAAGGCTGAAAAGGACAGTGCAGGAAGCGTGGACTATACCGTACGGGAAGTATATCCTCTTACCAAGCTTCAGATGTATTTTGCTTATGTCATGAGAGGAAATACTACAGCAAACCTTCCTTTCTTCTTCAAGCTTGATGAAAAGATCGATATGGAGAGGATGCGGGATGCCATATATAAGCTTTTTGATATTCACCCTGTGTTAAGGGATGTGATTCAGCCAAGTGAAAACGGAATGCTTGCAAATTTCCGTGACGATTCCCGTGAAATCGACATAGAGTTCATGACTCTTTCTGACCTGGAATGGGAGGAAAAGAGACGGACTCTTCTTGTTCCTTATATGTACACTAAGGGAGAAAAGCTTTATCATATTGGTCTTTACGAAACCCCGTCCAGCAAATTTATACTGTTTGATGTGGCCCACATAATAGGTGACGGCATGACAATGAATATACTGCTTGAGGATTTAAGCAACCTGTATCTCGGCAGGGAAGTAAAGAAGTCAGATTATACATATTACGAATACATACTTGATGAGTATGACAGGGAAGCAAAAGGAATCAGGGACAGGGATGTTGCTTTCTATCAGGACTTCCTTAAAGGCTACAGAGTTGACAGGAATGTGCTAGCAAAGAAGGACAGCTATGACCTTAATACGGCCCACAATGCTGTACTGAGCGGCAAGTTCAAGAGCCTTGATATAAAGACTGTTCAGGGATACTGCAGCGAATATGGTGTGTCGGAAAATGCTGTCTTCCTTTCTGCTTTCAGTTATCTTGTAGGACTTTGGGGAATGGGAGATGATGTGGTTATCTCCAGTATCCACAGCGGAAGGACGGACGGCAGGTGGATGCGTCTGGCTGGATGCCTGTTCGTCACATATCTGTTCAGATACAAGAGGATACCTCATGAGACCGTGAGGGATATGGTAAGGCGTAATGCTGACCAGATACTCCATACCATGGAATGCCACATGGCCACTCAGCATAATGATGAGATGTTCATACAGTACCAGGGTGATATTCTTACGATACCCCAGATCGGCGGAGAGCCGGCCCAGTCACTGCATCTGCAGCTTGACTCGCTTCCTTTCCACCTGATGATCCACCAGAGGAATGGCGGATATGTATACGAGCTCAGGTATTGGG
>JAILDD010000193.1 GCA_024689605.1 Lachnospiraceae bacterium | reverse complement strand
ATGCATCTCGCCTATGCTCCCGCCGAGAACAGCTGCATCCTGGCTGAATACATAGACGGGCTTTCCTTCGATGCTTCCGTATCCGGTAACAACACCGTCTGACGGAGCAAAGTTCTGTTTCAGATCAAAATCGGTAGCACGTGCCGTCACCTTTGCACCGATCTCAACGAAACTTTTGTCATCGAGCAACGCATTAATGCGATCACTCGCCGAGCCTGTTGAACAACTCATCCTTTTACCTCCACTTGATTACTTTAGATATTTTGTAAAATGTTATGGTCAGATAAATGACCTTTTACATATTCACACGCAAAGTCGATTATAACACAAAGAACCTTCAAATAATAGGTAAATTTTGTATTTTTTCAGATATCCATTTTTCAGATATCTACGATTATTCCGGTATCGTCATCGTCATCATTGTCTCCTCCCAGAGCTTCCTTCTCTGCCTCAGCCTTGAAAGTCTCTTTCAGATCCTCACTCATCTCCGGAAGTTCGCTTATACTCGAGACACCAAAAGCCCTTAAGAACTGCTCCGTGGTACCGAACAGCAACGGTTTGCCGGGAGCCTCAAGCCGTCCGACTTCCTCTATGAGTTCATATTCAACCAGACGGTTTATGGCATGATCTGCACTTACGCCACGAATCTTTTCGATTTCAGATTTAGTAACAGGCTGTTTATAGGCCACGATAGAAAGAGTCTCTATGACGGAGTCGGTAAGAGAATACCTCTTAGGATGCTTCGCAAGCTTGACTAACCTATCGTAGTATTCAGCCTTTGTACCCAGCTGAAATGAATCCTCAAGACGGACGATGTTTATACCTCGTCCTTCATCAGCATACTGCTTTTCAAGATTGACAACAGTTTCTTCAAGTTCTTCTTCCGTAAGGCACAGCACTTCGCAGAGTCTTTCTGCTGAAACAGAATTTCCGTACGCAAACAGTATCGCTTCAAGGGCTGCTTCCGGGTGTGCCGGTCTGGTCACAGCCTGAGCATCGTCATCCTGACCGTTTTCAGCATCTGCACCGGTGCTGTCATCATCCACATGCTTCTCCTCTTGTATTGAATCATCCTCTGCATTTTTCTCGCCCATAATAGTCGGCTCTGCATCCGTTTCGGTAACAGTTTCTGTAATATCAGACTCTTCAATTGCTCCGGCATCAGCTTCAGCAATATCTTCTTCATTTATATTTTCTTTATTCAGTTCATCCATCCTGTCAGATTCCTTTTCATAGTTTTTTATTCATAACTTCCACTTATTATATACCGGCTGCATCCTCACAACGGCAGCCAGCCTGACGACAATACAGTTCAACAAGCTGATTTCTCCCTGCAGACCGGTTCCGTTCTCTTACAATATCGCAAAACTGCTCTCCAGGCTTATCTCGCCGGCATCAGGAGCCCTCTCTATCAAAATATCATCAAATATATTGTCCTGTTTTATAACTATCTGTCCGATCTTTATAAGCTCAAGCACAACCAGAAAGCTTACAATTATGTCCAGCTTGCTGTACTGCCCTTCCAGCAATTCCCTGAAGGAACATATCTCATGCTCATTCAGATACTTTATTATCTGCGTCTGCTTTCCCTCCAGAGAAACCTCATCCTTTGTGATATTGCCAAACTTGCTCCTTATGGGATCTATCCTGTCCTCAGCCCGTTTTAGTATCCCGTTATAGATTTCCGTAAGCTTCATGAGATTGACATTCCGCAACAGGTCATCATAATCAAGTGGCGGCCGATATTCCTCAACTTCTTTTGGAAGCGTCGGCTCCTTGAACACACTCTTGCCGGCGTCAACATACCTGTCCTTAAGTTCATATGCCATATACTTGTACATTTTGTACTCAAGCAGCTTTTCCACAAGCTCTGCCCTGGGATCTTCCTCTTCGCCTTCTTCATTTACTTCCTTAGGCAGAAGCATACGGCATTTTATATCTATTAGTGTCGCAGCCATAACAATGAATTCACTCATTACATTCATGTCATTCTGCTCCATGGCATGAAGATACTCCAGATACTGATCCGTTATATCCACAATAGGGATATCATAAATATCCACCTTATTCTTTTCTATCAGATGCATAAGAAGGTCAAGAGGCCCTTCAAAAACTTCAAGCTTAACTGATAATGACATACTGACAACTCCTTGTAAAAAAATGTATATGCGACATCCTTAATCTTTTCTATCCGGCATCAAATCTACGCATACCAGTTCCCCCGGATTAAATACCCTCACAGGCAGCGTATGTGTTCCCAGTCCGCAGCTTACTATCTGCTTCTTACCGCCTTCGCTAAACATGCCGAAAGAATATTTCGGGAAAAGCCTGTACTTCGGCGATATTACTCCGCCCATAAACGGGATCTTCATGATCCCGCCGTGATAGTGTCCTGAAAGTGTCAGGTCTGCTCCCCACTTCGCATAATCGGGAATATATTCCGGTGTATGGGCGATAAGAATATTAAAGTATTTTTCATTTAGCTTCCCCATAGCGGAATCCAGATACGCTGCAGCCAGTCTTCCTTCTCGCTTTTTCAGGTAGTAATCCTTATGCAGGGCCAGACCTTTTATGCATATGCCGTCTCCTATCCTGATATACTCTGCATTGTCCAAGATCGTGGCACCGGCCTTGTCAAACCTTTCCATCATCTCCCCGTAAGAAAAAGAGAAAAGTTCAGGAAGCCATTCCACCCTCTGTTCATGATTTCCCGGTGCAAAATAAACCGGATACTTAAGTGCAAGCTTCCTTATCAGACTTTCTGCCGTATCAACAGTTGATTCTGAAGTACGTCCAAGGTTCTTTCCCGACATAATATCGCCGCTCATGATCACGAAATCCGGCTTAAGCCTGTCTACCGCAGCCACAAGCCGTTTATTATCGGAACCAAATTCCTTACCATGAAGGTCCGTAAGCTGTACAAACCGTATGTGTTTCTTTATTTTTCTTGACTTTATTCTATACTTTGTGACGCAGAAATCATTCACATCACTTATGATTACCCCTGTGAAAAAAGCAAAACAGGCAGAAATTATAAATAAAATAAGACTCAAGTGCTCTCACCTCTTACAATATTTAGCCACGCTTGAGGATTATATCACAAGATATTGTTCTTTGAAAAGATTACATAACATCGAAAATTTTGCCGTTCGCGCCGCTCACTATCACACCGTCAGACAAGGCTGCCCGGCGTGAAAATTGCAGTTTCCGGAAAATCAATAAAAAACCGTCCGGGAATCCCCGAACGGTCTTAAATAATTAATGCTTAGCTATATTTACGCTTTCTCGCAGCTTCGGATTTCTTCTTACGCTTTACGCTGGGCTTCTCATAATGCTCACGCTTGCGGATTTCCTGCTGGATACCGGCTTTAGCACAACTTCTCTTGAAACGGCGAAGAGCGCTCTCAAGATCCTCATTGGGCTTAACTTCGATTTTTGCCATTGTCTTAATTCAACCTCCCTCTCAGCCATAATTAAGTGCACCGACTGAATAAGGCTTTCATGCACGATGACAATTATACCTTTATTCCGGCATGCAAGTCAAGAAGAACTTTTATAAATCCATCGCTAATTCCAAAGCAGATCAGGTCACCGGACAGATCACTTACCCGATCTGTCCCGTTACAACATTTACAGCTTCCTTAAGCGCATCGGGAATACCTGCAGGATTCTTTCCTCCGGCCTGAGCCATATTCGGTCTTCCGCCTCCGCCGCCGCCTACAAGTGAAGCAACACCCTTTATAAGATTTCCGGCATGAGCGCCTTTAGCTATGGCATCATCAGTTGCCATAGAAACAAGATTTACTTTTCCATCGGTTTCTGACGCAAGAAGTATCACGCCTGTTCCCAGCTTTTCCTTAAGCTTATCACCCAGGTCACGGAGACTGTTCATGTCTGCTCCCTTAACCTCTGCTGCAAGGAACTTAACACCATTAATATCGGTCACCTTATCCATTATGTCGTCAAGCTGTCCGGAAGCTGCCTTGCTCTTTAAAGATGTATTCTCGCTCTTCAATGCGCGCAGTTCTTCCTGGAGCTTCTTTATATGGTCAGCAAGTTCAAACGGCGTAGTCTTTAAGAGTGCAGCCGCTTCGTTAGACTTTTCCTCAAGCTCACTGTAGTACCTGCGCACATTGGCACCTGTTATAGCCTCTATCCTGCGTACGCCCGCAGCGACACCATTCTCGGACAGGATCTTAAACTGTCCTATATCCGAAGTGTTCTTTACATGGGTACCGCCACAGAATTCCTTGGAGAAATCCCCCATTGAAACCACTCTTACGGTTTCGCCGTACTTTTCACCAAAGAGAGCCATTGCACCGGTCTTCTTGGCTTCTTCCACACTCATCACAGCAGTCTCTACAGGAATTCCCTCAGATATCTTTTCATTGACGATATCCTCAACCTTTTTTATTTCCTCAGACGTCATAGCCTGGAAATGTGAAAAGTCAAATCTTGTCCTTTCTCCATCCTGATATGACCCCTGCTGTTCTACATGGCTTCCAAGCACATCCCTGAGAGCCTTCTGAAGCAGATGGGTTGCACTGTGGTTTTTGCAGGTTGCGCTTCTGAGATCCTTATCAACCGAAAACTCAGCTTCGCTGCCTTTCCTTATCATTCCGCTTACCACTACACCGTGATGAGCATACTTATTACCTACCAGTTTCTCAACTCCGGTTACATTGAATTCACCGTCTGCAGTCCGTATCACACCCTTATCGGATTCCTGACCGCCCATTGTAGCATAGAACGATGTCTTCTTGGCAATAATGGTTCCGTTCTGTCCCTCTGCCAGGATATCTGTAAGCTCAGAAACAGTTTTGCCGTCATCTCCTTCCTCATCCTTTGACATGATGGCAATGGGAGCCTTCTGAATAAGTGTATCATAACCTGTAAACTCAGTAGCTGTGGTATATCCGTCAAATACGGAAGCATCTGCTCCCATGTATGTGGTAACCTTTCTTGCCTTTCTTGCAGTATCCTTCTGATTCTGCATAGCCTTATCAAAGCCGTCCTTGTCTACATCAAATCCTTTTTCGGAAAGTATCTCAATGGTAAGGTCAAGAGGGAAACCATAGGTATCATAGAGCTTAAATGCATCATCACCGGAAAGTGTCTTTGCCCCCTTTGACTTCATATCCTCTTCCATTGATGAAAGGATATTGAGTCCCTGGTCGATGGTCTTATCAAAAGCCTGTTCTTCTTTGGTAAGAACATTCAGTATGAAATCCTTCTTTTCGTCAAGCTCAGGGTAACCGTCCTTTGATTCGTTTATTACGGTCTTAGCTAACTCAGCCATAAAGAGCCCGTCAATTCCAAGTTTTCTTCCATGTCTTGCAGCACGTCTGATTATGCGTCTCAGCACATAGCCCCTTCCTTCATTTGAAGGCATGATACCGTCGGATATCATAAATGTCGAGCTTCTGATATGGTCAGTAATAAGCCTTATGGAAACATCCTTATCCTCATCAGTCTGGTATGTTGCCCCTGCAAGCGTGCAGATACGGTCACGGATAGCCTTCATTGTATCGATATCGAATACGGAATCAACATCCTGGACAACTACAGCCAGTCTCTCAAGTCCCATTCCCGTATCGATATTCTTGTTGGCAAGTTCCGTATATCCACCCTTACCGTCACCGTCAAACTGGGTGAAAACATTGTTCCAGACTTCCATAAATCTGTCGCAGTCGCAGCCCACCTTACAATCCGGCTTTCCACAGCCGTATTTTATTCCGCGGTCATAATATATCTCCGAACAGGGACCGCAGGGACCTGCACCATGTTCCCAGAAATTATCGCACTCACCGGTCTCGGGATCACGGTAAAATCTTGTAATCTTTTCAGCCGGGATACCGATTTCCTTATTCCAGATTTCGAATGCCTCATCATCCTCTCCATATATGGAAGGATAAAGTCTGTCAGGATCCATGCCCACAGTCTCGGTAAGGAATTCCCAGCTCCACTTTATTGCCTCGTGCTTAAAATAATCACCGAAAGAGAAATTTCCTAACATTTCAAAAAATGTCAAGTGTCTTGCGGTCTTACCTACATTATCGATATCACCGGTTCTTACACATTTCTGGCAGGTGGTCACTCTTTTTCTCGGAGGTGTCTCCAGTCCCGTAAAATAAGGCTTAAGCGGAGCCATTCCGGCATTTATCAGCAAAAGCGACTTATCATTGTGGGGAACAAGGGAAAAGCTGTTCATCTTAAGATGATCCTTGCTCTCAAAGAACTCAAGATACATTCTTCTCAGTTCGTTAACGCCATACTTCTCCATTACAGAAAAACCTCCTTAAATATGGCCGTCCACAAAGGTGAACGGCCGTTGCATTTTTAAAATTCTTAATTTTTATTAAATTATTTCCTCACGTCGTCAGATCACCTGACAGGAGAAATTTTAAAACAAAAGCATTATTTTGCCCAGATGGTATCGATATATACAAGACCTTCTCTTGGATCTGCAAGATCGATAACTCTTCCCCAGTGCACACTTGAGTTGAAATTTGCCTCGGTAACGGTTACCGTATGTCCGTCGGCATGTACTTCCGTTATAACCACTGTATGCTGGTCATTGTTTGTACGAGGGCTGTCACCTACATGAAGTACCGGCAGATTATTCCAGGATGCAGGAACCTTCACTATGGGACACTGATAGTCAGTAGCATACTCAAGCATATCCATCATGTATCCATAGCAACCCATTCCGAGGAAATGTCCGGGGCCGTAGCCTTCGCATGAAACAGTATTATAATACCTTGTTCCGTTTGTATAATATGTACCTTCGGTATATCCCGGAACATTCTTTCTTCCCATTATCTTATTATAAACATATTCTTCAGGAAGATATGTGCCTGCTGTCGTAAGCAATCCTGCGGGCTGAACTACTGCTGCAGAAGTACCAGCAGGTCCTGCAGCATTGGGCCATCTGCCCTCTGCCTTTCCGCAGAGCAGATAATGCTGATAAAGAAGAGCCGCATCAGTTCCGAAAGCCGCCTTTACATCAGGATACTTGTTGGCATAGAATACCGGATCAAAACCATCTATATAATCCGTTGTTGCAGCAGCAGAAGTACCAGCAGGTCCTGCCGCATTAGGCCATCTGCCCTCTGCCTTTCCGCAGAGCAGATAATGCTGATAAAGCATTGCTGCATCATTTCCAAAGGCAGCATATACATCGGGATACTTGTTAGCATAAAACACGGGATCAAAACCGTCTATGTAATCCTCCCCGCCACGGACCATGACCTGCTCGTCTGCCGCAGCATTATCAGCAGCCTGCACAGGCATTACCAGGAATGCGGACAGTGACAGAGCTACCGCTGTCATAATGATCTTCTTGAATGATTCCATCGCCATAAACCAACCCTCCTACATATTATAGTTAGAATAAAGTACCAAGAACTATTTTATCACATTATGCTTACAAAATGTAATGATTTAGCAGTGCAGATTTACTGCATA
>JAILDD010000166.1 GCA_024689605.1 Lachnospiraceae bacterium | reverse complement strand
CTGTACATAATCTTCAAACTCAGTTACCTCGAGTGTGTATCCGTAATCGTCAAGTATATCTGCTGCCTTAGCAAGTATCTCTGCGTGAGGTACGGGTGAAGCTGCTACAGTGATAACCTCGCCGTTGCCGGGTACGATATCAAGTGCATCTGCTGTGTCTGCATCAGCTGCAGTATCATCTGCAGCAGCGCCGCCTACAACACCACCTTCAACAACAAGTGTATCTTCATAATCTGCACCGTAGGTATCAAGAAGTGTTGCCTCATAGTCAGCGTGGAAGAAATTCTCATTGCCAAGTGTCTTGATCTCGTCATTAAGCCAGTCAAGCAGTGTAGTATTTCCTTTTGATACAGCGGGTGCTATTGTATCCTGGCTTCCAAGTTCGGGAATACCTACAACATATCCCTCGTTCTCAAGTGCGTATGCTATAACTTCTGTATTATCGTTTGCCCATGCAACACCTGTACCGTTTTCAAAAGATGTCTTTGCAGTCGCATAAGTATCAAACTTCTGAAGCTTGATATCCGGATAGTTTTCCTCGAGATATGTCTCAGCAGTTGTACCGGAAATTACGATCACCTGGTCATCTGCACCGATCTGGTCAAGGCTTGTGATGACATTGGCTTCAGGTGAAACTACGCCAAGCGCTACATTCATATAAGGAAGGGCAAAATCAACTTTCTCTGCTCTCTCTGCTGTTACAGTGAAGTTTGCAAGTACGATATCAACCTTTCCTGTCTCTAAGTATTCAACCCTGCTTGCTGCTTCTGTTGATACATAGTTTATATTTACTCCAAGATCCTGTCCGATCCTTTCTGCGAAGTAAACATCATATCCCTGATAATCACCGTTCTCATCCACATATCCGAAGGGATTCTTGTCGGAGAATACTCCGATATTGATGGTTCCGTCTGCCTTGATCTCATCAAGAGTTCTGTAGACTTTTGTCTCATCTGTACCCGCTGCATTTGCAGTTGCGGGATCAGCTGCATTTTCGCATCCTGTAAGTGCGGTCAATCCGAGACTCGCAGCCAGGACACCTGTAAGTAAGTTTCTGAATAGTTTCTTTTTCATAGTTCTTCTCCTCTTTTATATTGATTTAATATTCTATCGTTCTGGAAGTTTCTAAATAATCCGGGCATTTATAATCTGCATTAAAAATGCCCGGTGGCTTTACTCCCGGGCAAATGGAATACTTAAATCCGAAATGACGAATCTTCGTATTTAGGCGCATGACAGATGAGCCAAACGCCCGACCACATTACCTGCCCGGGAGCACAGCATTCGACACATACACCAACAGCATCCGGTTGTCTTTACTACATTTGCGCTCATATCGTCATCCTCCTTTTTTAAGATTCGCAAGGCGTTCGCCTTACAGTCGTTTATGTTACGCTTTCCAACCTACTTAGTCAATAGGGTTAAGGATATGTGTATCTAATCGCTGGTGATAATATTTAGTTATCATCCACCCACACCGATAGCTCATCTGCCGGTGGGGCCGTTCATCAAGCAGTTCTTACGGAAATGATTAAGTGTATGCAATCCGACCGGTACCGTTCACACGCTACATCCATGTAGCGTTGTTCACTCTGACTTTGGTGCATTTTTAGAAGAACGATCCAGAACAAATAACCAGATAATATAAATCACAACCCCAAGAATAGTCATGATCATTCCTGCTTTAAGATATGGTGTGTGATAAGAAAGTATTACATCATTATTTCCTGAAGACAAAGGTATGCCTATGAAACCCAAGTCAGCACGAAACACTTGAACCCTCTCCCCATTCACTCTGGCAGTCCAGCCTTCATCAAAAGGAATCGGAATGAAAAGCACTGCATCTTTTTCTGTATCTGCCGTGCAGGTGAAAGTTCCTTCTTTCGGTTTATACACTTCAACATGCGCAGCCCCATGTTCTATGTTCTCTATAACACCATCATTTTGTTCTATCTCATCTATAACACTATCCTCAAGCACTACAAGTTGGTCAAGCTTATCTCTGAAAGCAATCTTATCAACTGATTCCATTACCTCGGTTTCACTTACCGTAGCATAATATATAGTTCCAAAACCGGTCATGGATCCGTTTTTATATATTTTAATATCACTATCAGTGTTTACTTCATTATCAGATGCATCAGACACATACAGCTCCATATCTTCCGAGGTATTCACCAAACCGTCTTTATCTAATACGTACCTGATTCCCAGCAGCTCATTCATAACGTCACGAACAGGATCCTGCTCATAGACAACATACTTTTCTCCCAGCTCTCCTCCCCCGTAGACTGCTTCAGGCCAGAATGTGCGAAAGAAATTCTGCACGTATTTGTTATAGGTGCCGATATAATATGACACTCCCGGGTAATCCCATGTCATGCTTCCGTTAAAATAAGTTCCGCCGGAATATGTTTTTTCCATACGGTAATAATCGTCATCTGCAGATTTTGCATAGGACACCGCAAGTGCAGTATCCTCTCCCGCATATTCGTTATTATTGAGAACTTCCTTCGTAAGTGCCACCCTGTTATTCAGCGTTACTGAATTATCCGAAACGATATCCAATACAGAAAGCAGCAGAATTACCGGGAGTCCGTACCTGAGAACATAGCCCTTAACTCTTCCGGCTCCCATCAGCCTGCTGCAGGAAACAATTACAGCAGCCGCAGCAACGGCTAAAACTTTCACATATTTTAAATGCATGAAAATGAAATTACCCGCAGATATAGACACTGAGTCCTTCAGAATAAATACAACCGATGCCAGTGATACCAGCACGAGCACGACCACAGCAGTCTTTGATAATTCACTTCTGTTCGACATCACATAAGCCAGCGCATACGCAAAAACCGGAAGCAGCACAAACGAAAATCTGTAGGACACTGCCGTGCACATATTGAAAGTCCAGGGAATGACGGGAGTAAGTATGGTATATGCACCAAACAGTATCGCTATCACAATCAAAAACTTCTTTTTGTTCTTTATCAGAATATCCGCAAGCATAGTGGCTGTGAAAGGCAGTACCAGGCATGTGCAGAAAAGCTGGATGTTCTCGTAATAATTCAGGATACCCTCATACGTTACGGAATCGCCCTGGAGATTATTTGAAAAGAATCTGAGAAATAATGAAACCAGTGTATCTTTATCATAAAATGTCATGAACACATCGGATAATCTTTCAAACACGCCTCCGTCAGTAACCCTGTCGGTAACTGTTGTCAGCTGGTAAACTGCCGGCACCGAAATGACAGATGAGATCAGCCCGGCAATAAAAGCAACAAGCCAGAAATTTCCAAACTTAGACATTTTTTTCTTGAAGTTCCCATCGCTGATCAGCAGGCGGAATATAAGGTATACCGCAGCAGCCAAACCTATCATATATGCGATATACACCGAAAAAATAAGACAGAGCGCTACAGCAGACACCAGAAACTTTAATGCTTTTTTATCACGAAAACTTTTTTCAAGCAGGAAGAATATCAGCATCAGGAACACACATGCTGTCGAGAAGAAAAAATGCTGTCCCCAAAGACAGATAAAACCGCTGAGGGAACAGGCATAGGCCCCGAATACCACTGAATCATTCGACAGCCTGAAGCAGCGTAAAAAGTAAAGCGCAAAAAGGCCGCATAAGTAAAACCGGACTATAAGCATAAGGGTTATGGAATAATATGCCGTTTCCTTCAGTCCCAGAGAAAACAATAATTCCACAGGAAGATTAAAGAAATCCATAGTCCAGGGCTGAAGGTTTATCATATCAAGTCCAAGGCCTATCCGGTCATTCCAGAAACTCCCGTTTCCCAATGACATTCCCATAAGATTCATATATGGAACGTACTGGGCAGAGGTATCACTTCCAACGTCAAAAAAAACCGGATATGCGTTTCCGCGAAGATATACACGAAAACAGATGATAAGTGTCGCAATACTTACAATTGAATAAAAGAGTACCGGATGCGCGGTCAGATATTGATATACTTTATATATAACAGATGTTTTTCTTCCAACCGCCTGACTCATAAATATAAAGTCCTCAGATTCTTCAAATTATATAAACTATGTTTTAAAACTCTTAAGGCTTACTTAAACACCGCCAGACAAGACTACACGGTGTGGAAAGTTTTAGTTAGTTATTCATCTTCCCATATGGGATCCTGTATTCCCATATAGAAAAGCAGGTCAGACCAGTTCATAAGCTTCATCCTTCCGGTTCTGTCATATGCTGCCATTCCGATTTCATATATTCCGGTGGGAATTGCATCATCTTTAATGTGAACTCCAAATCCGGTAAGCTCTGTATTGACCTGGTCTTCAAGATTGTCATCCACATCTTTTCTGTAGAGCTCGTTTATATTTAACTTATAGATCGTGCCATCTTCTCTGTTCTTCAATAATAATTCTTTATCGAAACATGCATTATCTGAACCGATCACAAAACTAAATCCGGCAATATAATGTCCGCAATCCTTGTAGTCACCGCCAAATCCA
>JAILDD010000125.1 GCA_024689605.1 Lachnospiraceae bacterium | reverse complement strand
CGTGATCTTCTTCGTTTTTACCTGACGGGCATCGTTATTCCCCATCTCCTGGAGCCTGAAGAACAGGTAATGGATCTCATTATGGAAACATTCATGATAAATATTGAAGTATGAATAATCGTACTGTACCTTGCGGCTGTTTATAACGATGGTACCTGCAGGGATCACGATTTCCCCCTTTTTTCTTCCGCATGCGGATCTGCGGCTTTCATCTTCAGTATCACTTTCCTCTTCGGTATATAAAAGCCCTTCCTTAAAAAACAGGATGCTCTCTATATCACCGTCCTCATAAAGAGGATGATATTCTGTCCTAAGCCCCATTTCCTCCGCAAGGGCCCTGGCCGATCTTACTTTACTGTCACACAGTGCTTCAGGCATATATTTCTGCCATATCTTTTCGGTGATAACATCAATGTCATGGCTTTTAAAATATGGAATAAGAAACGGGCTAAGCATTGTGCAGCCTGTTCGGTCCGGCATCTCCACGGTAAGATCTTCAACAGCACAGTCCCATTCGTCATAGACTTCGATCAGAAGCGACATATAGCCCTTGCAGCGTTTTGAAAATCCACATCTGTCTGTGAGATCAAGTTCGACCTCCACGTCAGCCATGAACTCTTCCCTGTTCTTATACCAGTAGGTGACTGCCCCGAACTCACATATTTCGTGATTTATGCTCTTTTCAGCAGGCCTGAAACCTGCGAAATACTTAAGCCTGTCATTTCTGAGTTCCCTGTTAAGAAAAGTATACATCTCGAGCCTGAACTTTTCGAACAGGACCTTTGTCATGGTGATATACTCACCGACGATAACCGTTTTCTTGCCATCAGAGCCGTCAGCATCACTTCCGTCTGCTTTCCCATCCCCGCTCTGCCCGTCTATATCATCCGGTACCAGGCCTTCATTATAGGTCTCGACTATGGGGCGTTCGTTATCTGTTCTTTCTTCTAATGTATCTGCATAGCCTCCCATCGGCCTGCTTTCATCATTGCATATAATAGTTCCCTTCATTCTGTTTTTCCCTCCTGTTGGTTAAACCGGTATCCTTCCAGTGGGAAGAACCTCTTTGGGGTCCTGCCAGTGGGTAACAGGTTATATTTTCCCACCGGGCGGTATCGGCAAAAATAAAAATCCTGATCTTCCGGCCGGAGACATCAAGTGGGAAATGTCTATGCGGAAGTATCATTTCTCCGTATAGGCAAACACATGTTCGCCTTTGTATTTCGTATTATATTCCAATATTATCGTTTTGTCAATGATATATTTACTATGTATTCCATTTTTTTTGTTTTTACGCTTGCATTTATTCTACAACAATGGTATAATGACAACAGTGATGGTTTTAGCAATAAACCATCGGAAAGTAGGTGAACATATGAAAAAAATAGGTCAGATAATCGCAGATTACAGAAAAAAAGCCGGATTAAAACAGGCAGATTTCTGCGAGAAACTCTCAGACTATGGTATATCTATAAAAAAATCCGCCATATCCGCCTGGGAACAGAATATAGCAACCCCCAATGCATACCAGCTTTTTGCCATTTGTAAGATATTCGGTATTACCGATATCTATCAGACATTTATCGGAGAATTACCTCCGGATAAGAATACCGATCCCTTCGCCGGGTTAAATGAAGAAGGAATAAACAAAGCCAAAGAATACATATCACTCCTGCTTGCTTCCGGACTGTATAACAAACCTGCAGACAGCATAGTTGAAGTCGCACCGCGTGAGCTGAGGCTTTATAACCTTCCCGTTTCTGCCGGAACCGGGGAGTTTCTGGACAGAGATGACTATGAACTTGTGAGCGTAGGAATTGAAGTGCCGGAAAGCGTGGACTTCGGGGTCCGGATTAGCGGTGACAGCATGATGCCAAGGTTTATTGACGGTCAGATAGCCTGGATAAAGAAGACCGATGAGATCATGTCAGGACAGATCGGTATCTTCTACCTTAATGGGAATGCCTACATAAAGAAGCTGCAGGATGATGAAAACGGGGTGGCACTTATCTCGCTTAATCCTGCATATGCACCGATAAAGATCGGTGAAAACGACAGTTTTAAGACTTTTGGCCTTGTTATGGGATAACCTAAGTACAGGAGGTACAGGATGGAAGCAGACTTCAAACAACTATCTTTAATTGAATCCGCACCCGATCTGCGCGCTCCGGAGACTGTCACCTGGAATTTATGGCACGGGTGTACGAAGGTTTCTCCTTCACATGGCTGTAAGCACTGCTACATGTTTAGGCGAGATTTGGAGATTGGCAAGGATCCGACCGTAGTCAGAAAGACTCAGAGCTTCAATCTGCCGGTGCGCCGTTACCGCGGCGGGGAATATAAGGGACTTTACAAGCTTCCGCCCGGAAGCCATGTCTATACCTGCTTTTCATCCGATTTCTTCCATAAAGATGCAGACGAATGGCGGAACGATGCCTGGGACATGATTAGGGAACGCTCTGACTGCACTTTCTTTATGATTACAAAGAGACCGGAACGGATTGCAGAGCATCTGCCCTACGACTGGGGCGATGGCTGGGACCATGTGAGCATAGCAGTCACCTGCGAAAACCAGTGGGCTGCCGATAAGAGGCTTCCGGTATATCTGCCGCTGCCAATAAGGCACAAGTCTGTCATGGTAGAACCCATGCTGGAGCGCGTAAATCTCAGAAAATATTTCGAAGAATATAAAGAAGGCGACCATCCCGTTATCGAGAGAGTCGCCGTTGGCGGTGAATCAGGCCCCGAAGCAAGAGTCTGTGACTATGCCTGGGTTATTGACATGCACATGCAGTGCGTTGAATATGGTGTGAGCTTCCACTACCACCAAACCGGTGCCAAGCTTAAGCGGGGTGACAAGGTATTCAACATACCCAGAGAGCACCAGCATACTCAGGCAGCGGCAGCGGGATTGGAGTTTGTGAGGTCGAAACAATAGCGCTTACTCTATCTTCTGTTCTTCATTTAGCGAAGAAAAGTATTTCTTTTTCTCTTTATATGATTCGAATTTCATTTTTCAAATCCTCAGTCTTCGCTTTTT
>JAILDD010000103.1 GCA_024689605.1 Lachnospiraceae bacterium | reverse complement strand
GGACATTTCCCGGATAAGCTTGTAGTGGCGATGGAAAATTTCCGGACCGTGTATTCGGCATGGGATGGTGACAGGCTGGTGGGAATGATATGTGCCATGGACGACGGCATTATGAATGCCTATGTGCATTACCTGCTTGTTCACCCGGATTATCACAAGATGAAGATAGGAAGAACACTTGTGGAAATGGTAAAAGAGCACTACAAGGATTACATGAGGCTTGTGGTGATAGCCTACAATAAAGAGATTCATTTCTATGAGAACTGCGGTTTTGAGAAGTGTGAGGAATCCACGCCGATGTACATTACCACGCTTTGGACATAAAAGTGGAATTTATTGAAAAAAAGGGTGGAATCTGCTAATATTAAGCCAAAGGGGCTAAGGTCAATTCACATAATTTAGCTATGTGGAGGGATTGGATTATGAAGACTGTGAATACGAAGAAATATAGTGTGTCGAAGCTGGTGTCGGTATTAATGGGAGCTGTGGCTGTTTTTGCGGCCGGCTTTTTTGGATTTTCTTTCGATGCTCTGGCGGCAGACGGGGATAGCGTTGAATTCGTGCCGATACAGGAAGGCTATTATGCTGTAAGCGGTACAGCATCCAAGGATATCGATACTTCATATAATTTAGGAGTGGCTAAGATAGGCGCTGCATACAAGGAAGCCGGGGGACTGGCATATCTTGATGTGAAATTCATGAAGAAGAATGGTGTCTATGTAATGGTTCTTTCACAGAACGATGTAAATACCCTTAAGAACCTGCATACCACTACCATGAACTGGCTGGCACAGAATGCTCCGGCTATAGTGCCTTCGGGTACAAAGCGCAGCGATGCCATACTTAAGGCCGCTGACTGGGTTGCGGACAGGATGACATATGACTATACGGCTGTCAATAATCCCCAGCTTCTTAAGTCATACCAGAATGCCATGAGCTGCTATAAGGACGGCAAGGGGGTATGTACCACATATGCAACTGCTTTTGATGCAATGATCGCATACCTGCCCATAAATCCCCAGACGGGATGTGTGGATTATACATGCACATCAGCAGTATATATTGATGCTATGCTGGTGGCTAATGCAGATCATGCCTGGTCAGCAGTGGCTGAGACGGATGGCTGGCATATGTATGACATCACTTTTTATGACAACAACAACCTGTCAAAGTGTCCTCAGTACCTTGATATGGACAGTGCGGCCATGAATGACGGTTTCCATTCAAATATCACCACGCTGCTGGCAGGATATTCGGAAAATACCTATGCCAGCAGGTAAGAGAACATAATAATTTTACAATATTCAAAAAGTCCGGCGGTGCCGGACTTTTTCTTTGGTATCCTAAAGTTCTTCTTTAAGGCGCATGCTGTATTTTACGATCAGCCGTTCAAGGGCAAGGTTTTCGTCCATTATTCCGAATCTCACTTTTTCCTGAACTTTTATGGTATCGTCAATAAAGGATACCAGTTCCTTTTTTGAAAAGCGTGAAGCGGCTTTCATCCTCATCTTTGCCGCATAGGGCTTGTATTTAAGTTTGGCGGCTATTTCATCCTCCGTAGCGCCTCTGGCAGCCATGTCCTTGACTATGAGAAGCACATTGAACTGTGATGTCAGCAGGGAAATGATGCTGTACATGGAGGTATGGTTATTAAGCAGGTTGTAATATGCCTTCAGGGCAGACTGCCTGTCTCTTTCCGAAAGGGCGTTGACCAGCGGGAAAACATTGTCTTCAGGCCTTGCAGATACTATCGCATCCACATCGGCTATGGTGATTTCTTCCCTTCCTTCCGTGTAGCATATAAGCTTTTCCAGCTCGGAGCGGATGATGGTCATTGAAATACCGGTTTTTAAAAGAAAGTGCTCATAGGTGCTGGGGCGGATCTTTTTATTGTTCTTCATCAGAATAGTAAGGATGATGCGTTTCAGGTCATCATCATCAAGCTGGGTGTACTCAACCAGCCTTCCGGAATCCTCAGCTTTCTTGCATATTGCTTTTCTTTTATCAACGGCATTTTCAGCAAAGACAATGAAGGTGGTATCGGGAATATGTTCCAGTGCTTCCTCCATGATGGTATTGCCGTTTTTAAACCATCCGGTATATTTTACGCAGATCAGCCTATGTTCTGCAAGGAATGGCATGGTGCTTACGGCAGATGAGATTTCCTTGGCCAGCTCCTGGCTGCCGTGCCCCTCGCCATTGAAGCTTATGAGGTTCATCTCAGCATTTTCCGGCATAAGATGATCTGCGAGTCTCTTAAATGAGGAATCCCGGAGATATGTTTCTTCGCCGTACAGGACATAGATGTGCTTTAAATTGCCGGACTTAATATCAAGCTCCACCCAGTCGGGAGCGGGAGCTTTTTTTGTTTTTTTGTAATCTTTATTATTTGCTGCCATGAATACAATTTTAAGGCCTGGACCGGGTGAACGCAAGGGGGAGGCTGGCCAAACAGGAGGGGCTGTGCAGTAGAAGTGATATGAAAAAAATGCTACAATACGCTTAGGTTTATCGGACTGTTTTGACTGCGGTCCGGCTGGCAGGCAGCAGAACATACTTATGGATTTTCAGAAGATAGAAAAGATCATAAAGAATTATATCGACGGATCTCCTCAGGATATTCAGGAGCTTGATGCAGGCCACATAAACAGTAGTTTCCTGGTTACTGCAGGTAATAAATATGTTCTCCAGTGTCTGAATAGAAAACTGTATTCGGAACACCTTTCCGATCTGGAAAATAATTACAGACAGTACAGAAATGCATGCTGCAGCAGTTTGGGGGAACTATGGGGATGGCAGTGCCCGGGATGGATAAAGAGCAGGAAAAAGAAATATTTTCATATAGACGGAAGCGGGGATATCTGGAGACTGTATAATTATATACAGGGTGATATATATACAGTTGGTGAGCTGCCTGATACAGGTGTGGCAGGAGAAGGCCTTGGCAGGCTGCACCGTATACTGAAAGAATGCCCGGGGAACAGCATCAAAGGGATATTGGGACATCTTCATGACCTTGATCACTATTACAGGGAATACAGGCTGCAGGATTCATCCCTGCGTCCCCGTGACAGAGAGCTGGACGCGTGCATCTCGTCCCGCTATGAATATTTTTTAAGAGTGTCTGTTCCCGGCGGAAATATTATTCACGGGGATGCCAAGCTTGGCAATATGTTATTCAGGAACGGAAAAGCAGCAGGCTTTATCGATCTGGACACAATAATGGAAGGTTCCGGTTTCGATGATATTGCCGACTGCCTGCGCTCATGCCGGGTGGGAAGTAACAGGGAAAAGATAAGGGAATTTCTTGATGGATATGAAGAAGGAGCCGGTGAATCATTTAAGGCTGATGATATCGAACTGGTGATAAAGAACTATCATAAGAATCATTTTATGCTGGGGATGAGGTATTACACGGATTATCTTGCAGGGAATGTTTACTTCAGGGAAAATTATCCCGGCGAGAGCCTGGAGAAGGCAAGAAGAAATATGCTGTGGTAAAAAGATCCCGCTAACTGTTCTTTTCCGGCAGACTATATGTGGGAAGTTTTAGCAAATATATCACAAAGGAAAACACGTTATGAACAGATTTATATTTTACAGGAATACGGCTGAGATAAAACTTATAGAAGATATTCTGGAGCTTCCGGCAAAGACGGCCAGGACGGGGGATAAGTCACTTTATACAGAAGTGTTTTCCAGGATGTTTGAGACTGCGGCTTTTGCCGGCTTTGAAGGAAATCTCTGGCACAGGCTGCTTACAGAGGCTTTAGTATATGATGAGAATGCGTATACAAGAGCCTGCGAGCGCCGGAGAGTGCCGGAGAGCTTATGGAAAGCTGCTTCAACGGATATGAATACTTTTTTTGCACTTTTTGCACTTGATATGGATGAATATCTGTCGGATATCGTACCGGCTGAATTAAGGTCCATTATGAAAGACTACAGCAGCAGTCCGCTGAATGGGATAAAGTACAACCCTGTGATACAGGATACGATAAATAAAATGTCGCAGGCCCTTGCAAGGGAAGACACTGTAACTACAATGCGTGCAACGATTGAGAACTTTTATTCAGTCTATGGTGTCGGAAAGTTCGGCCTGCACAAAGCTTTCAGGGTAAATGCTAAGGATATGGGAAGCGAGGTGGATATTTATCCCATCTACAATATTGCAGTGACCGGCCTGGATGACCTGGTAGGATATGGATCCCAGAAAGCTGCACTCAGGGAGAATACCGAGAATTTCCTGATGGGGCGGAAAGCAAATAACTGCCTGCTCTATGGTGATGCAGGTACCGGAAAGTCGTCAAGCATCAGGGCGATACTTAATGAGTATTACAACGGCGGACTCAGAATGATCGAGGTATACAAGCACCAGTACCGTGAGATCAATTCCCTGATAGATACGCTGAAAAACAGAAATTATCATTTTATAATATATCTGGATGATCTTTCATTCGAAGAGTTCGAGGTAGAATACAAGTACCTGAAAGCCGTGCTTGAGGGCGGACTTGAGAGCCGTCCGGATAATGTGCTGATATATGCTACATCAAACCGTCGTCATCTGGTACGTGAGAATTATACGGACCGGGAAGAGGGAGAAAATGATAAGCATTCAGCCGAAACAGTGCAGGAGAAGCTGTCGCTTTATGAGAGGTTCGGTCTGAGCCTGTATTTCGGCGCACCTGCCCAGGACGGATATTTCGAGATCGTGGACAGCCTTGCAGCGCGTTATGGTATCATCATGGATGAGAAGGAACTGCATATGCAGGCATCCAGATGGGCACTGGGCCGCAGCGGTTTTTCGGGGAGAACGGCAACACAGTTTATAGATCATTTACGGGGGATAGAGAATGTCTGAAAAAAATAAGAAGGTAAGAGTCTTTGCTGCCATAGATGTGGGCAGTTTCGAAATGGGGCTCAAAATATTCGAGATTTCACAGAAAAACGGAATAAAGTGCATCAATTCCGTAAAGCACAGGCTGGCACTTGGCAATGACAGCTATGTCCGAAAAAAGATCAGCTATGAAAAGATGGAAGAGCTTTTCAATACCCTTAATAGATTTAAGGAGATAATGCGTGAGTACGAGGTAAGTGACTATAAGGCTTACGGTACCAGTGCGCTGAGGGAAACGGAAAATACTGCCATCGTTCTGGAACAGATAAGAAGCCGTACCGGCATCGAGGTGGAGGTGCTCAGCAATTCGGAGCAGCGTTTTCTGGATTACAAGGCTATAGCGGCCAAGGGAAAACTCTTCGATAAGATAATAGAAAAGAGCACTGCCATAGTTGATATAGGCGGCGGCAGCATACAGATCTCTCTTTTTGATAAGGACCGGCTGGTGCAGACACAGGCATTAAAGCTTGGCGTCCTCAGGCTTCATGAGAGACTGCAGGAGATCCGTCCCAGGTCCACTCAGACAGAAGAGCTTCTGGATGAGATGATAGGTTCGCAGATCAGAACTTTTCACAAGGTTTTTTTGAAGGACCGGGATGTGAAAAATCTTATAATAATGGACGAGTACCTTTCACCCAGATTTCACCATATTGTAGACGGTGTAAGTGCTGAGGGGAGCATATCCAAGGCGGGTTTTATGAGCTTTGCCGAAGGTCTGCTCGCAAGGCGTGACGAGGAAATGGAAAATGAAATGGAGCTTCCGGAGGAAAAAATTGCTCTTTTCAGGCTTTCTGCCGGCATAATAAAAAGGGTGGCTGAAAATTTTGAAGTGGATACCATATGGGCTACCGGAGCGGAATTGTGTGACGGTATAGCATATGAATTTGCGGAGAAGAAAAAGCTTACAAAGATCGCACATGATTTTGAGGACGATATCTTAGACAGTGCCCAGACTGTGGGAAAGCGTTACCAGAGCAGCATCAAACATGCGGAAGCAGTGGAGAAAGCGGCTCTTTCCATATTTGACGGTATGAAGTCAGTGCATGGTATGGGTAAGCGCGAACGGCTGCTACTGCGGCTTGCGGCTATCCTGCAGGACTGCGGCAAGTTTATAAATATGACGAATGTAGGGGAATGTTCCTTTGCAATAATAGCCAATACCGAGATAATCGGATTATCGCATAATGAGCGTATAATAGTGGCGTCAGTGGTCAAGTACAATCACGGACCTTTCGAGTATTATCCTGAGATGTCCGGCAGGATAGGGGTAGACAGACGTTCATATCTGACCATTGCCAAGCTTACGGCAATACTGCAGCTTGCAAATGCTCTTGATAAAGGCAAGGGTGAAAAGATAAAGAAGATCGATACTGGTCTTGAAAAGGACGAGCTTAAGATTTATGTGGATGCTAAGAAAGATATTCTTTATGAGCAGGAACGCTTTGACAAACGTTCAGGATTTTTCGAAGAAGTATACGGTGTGCATCCGAAGCTGTACAGGATGAAGAATAGGTGACGGAACAGTACAGGGGGTTTAGTAAGGGGTTAATACAGGAGAGGCGTGAAGTATGGATTATCGTAAGAATGAGTATTTTACAAACAGGGAGAGGTCGTGGCTCAGGTTCAATGAAAGGTGCCTGTCCGAGGCAAGGGATGAGAATATCCCTCTTTTTGAACGGCTGAAATTCCTCAGCATAACTGCATCAAACCTGGATGAATTCCTGATGGTGAGGATAGCCTCCCTTAAGGATATGGTTCACGCCGGCTACAAAAAGACGGACATTGCCGGTATGAAGGCAGATGAGCAGCTGACTATGCTATATCCTGCAATGCATGAGTTTGTGGATATGCAGTATGAGTGCTACAACAGCCTTGCGGATGCTGCATGCAGTGTGGGAATGGTGATGCTGGAGCATCACGAGGAAATGACTTCGAAGCAGGCAGAGTTTGCTGACAGGTACTTTGAGGATAATGTATACCCTGTGCTTACCCCTATGGCAGTTGATTCATCCAGACCCTTTCCCCTGATAAAAAACAAATCCCTGAATATAGGGGCTCTTCTTGCCAGGAAGGAAGGGACGGGGCTTGAGGCCTATGGAAATGCAAAGTCTTATTCAAAGGCTATCCTTTCCGGTGTTGATGTGACAGAGGACATAGAAAAAAAGAAAAAGAAGGATAAGAAGCAGCTGGATTTTGCCATTGTACAGGTGCCTGGTGGGCTTCCGAGAATCGTGGAGCTTCCGGCCAATAAGGAAGGCCGCAAGTACATCATCCGGCTGGAAGAGATAATAGAAAGAAATATTTCAAAGCTTTTCCTGAATTATACGGTGGTATGCGCATCGCCCTTCAGGATAATGCGTAATGCAGACCTGGACATCGAGGAAGAGGAAGCAGAAGACCTGCTGATGGAAATAGAAAAACAGATAAAGAGAAGGCAATGGGGAGAAGTGATCCGTCTTGAGACCGAGAAGGGCATAGAAAAGATGCTTCTGGACATATTAAAAAAGGAACTCCGTGTTACGGGAGAGGACATATATGAAATAGACGGTCCTCTGGATCTGACTTTCCTTATGAAAGTCTATGGCATGGAGGGATTTGATGAATTTAAGAACAGGGAAAATATTCCCAGCGATGTCCCGGAGATACCTGCCGGAACGGATATTTTTGAGGATATAAGAAAAGGCGATATACTTCTTCACCACCCGTACCAGTCTTTTGAACCTGTGGTAAGGTTCGTAAGGAGTGCAGCTGCGGATCCGGATGTTCTTGCCATAAAGCAGACTCTTTACAGGGTGAGCGGCAATTCACCGATAGTAAAAGCACTGGCGCATGCTGCGGAAAACGGAAAGCAGGTAACGGTGCTCGTGGAGCTGAAGGCACGCTTTGATGAGGAGAATAATATCGTCTGGGCACGGATGCTTGAGAAAGCAGGCTGCCATGTAATATACGGCCTTGTGGGGCTTAAGACACACTGCAAGATCTGTCTGGTGGTAAGACGCGAGGAAGACGGGATACGCCGCTATGTACACCTTGCAACCGGTAATTACAATGATTCTACGGCTAAGCTTTATACGGATTTCGGACTCTTTACCTGTGCTGAGCCAGTGGGTGAGGATGCAACGGCTGTATTCAACATGCTGTCAGGTTATTCTGAACCCCTTAGCTGGAACCGGCTTGCAGTTGCGCCGCTCTGGCTTAAAAAGAGGCTTCTTAAGCTTATAAAGAGGGAGACAGAAAATGCAAGGGCGGGCAGGAGCTGCGGTATAAAGGCCAAGATGAACTCCCTTTGTGATCCTGATGTGATAGCTGCTCTTTACGAGGCTTCATCTGCCGGCGTGCCCATAAAGCTGCTGGTAAGGGGAATCTGCTGTCTTAAGGTGGCAATCCCTGATGTGAGCGAGAATATAAAGGTCTATTCCATAGTGGGTGACTATCTGGAGCATGGAAGGTTGTTCGTTTTTGACAATGACTGCGATCCGGAGGTGTATCTTGCAAGCGCAGACTGGATGCCCAGGAATCTGGAGCGAAGGGTAGAGATAATGTTTCCGGTGGACGACCACAGGCTTAAGGAAAGAGTGATGCGTATCCTGGATGAGCAGTTTGAGGATAATGTGAAAAAACATGAACTGATGCCGGATGAGCGTTATGTGAAGGCTGTGCCTCAGGATGATTCAAGATACTGCTGTCAGATGGATTTCGTAAAGCAGGCAAAAGAATATGCGAAGTCTTCATCAGTCTCCAAAACGGATGGCAGGCGCTTTATTCCCATAGAAAGCAGTGAGAGAAAGGCAAATGATAATGAGGAATGATACGGAATATATCCTTGCATCGGGGTCGCCCAGACGGAAGGAACTGTTAGCCCGTGCCGGACTTGAATACAGGGTTTTGGTATCGGATGCCAAAGAGGATTATCCGGAGGGGATGAAACCGGAAGAAATAGTAAAGCTCCTGGCGGGAAGGAAGGGCCATGCGGTTGCGGAATTGCTGATGGAGGACGCAGCAGGAGAGACTGGAGATATAGCAGATAAAAAAACAGACAGATGCACAGAAGTGTATAGTGATGTTAAAAAACATATATATGTAATATCTGCCGATACCATTGTGGTATTGGGTGACAGGATACTTGGGAAGCCCGCTGACAGAAAAGAGTCTGAGGAAATGATACGTGCCCTTCAGGGCAGGGACCATCAGGTATGGACCGGAGTACAGGTGATATGCATGTCGGCAGCAGCTAAAAGCATAGAAAGAGAGATCTGTTTTGCGGACTGTACGACTGTTCATGTGGTTCCCATGGACGATGAATCTGTAAAAGCCTATGTTGACAGCGGTGAGGGTGATGACAAAGCGGGGGCATATGCCATACAGGGCGGTTTTGCAGAATATATAAGCGGGTATGACGGAGATTTTGATAACGTGGTAGGACTGCCGGTGTCCCATCTAATGGAAGTGCTTGGCAGTCCTGGACAGTAAGGCTGATATTAATATTAATGTTTCGGAGGTGTAAAAATGTTTGACGATCTTGTTCTGGAAGTTTTTTTAAGAGACCAGCTGAAGCTTTTTTCCGAGCCTGTAGCTGAAACAAGGGATGAAGCAGAAGGCTTTCTTGAAGAGGTTTTTGCCGAGGTAGTAGAGAGTCCTGAGGAAGTACTTGAATATTTTGATGAAAACGGTATGGATGTTACGGACATGGGGAAGGATGATATAGAGGAGATAGAGGAAGTTTTCCCTATAGGTGATGGAAGATATCTGATAGTGAATGCTTAGACAAAAGACCTGACGGGTTCAGGACAGTTACATCAGGCGTACCCGGTCAGCAGCTCTGCCAGTCCGTCATGGTTATTGTCTGAAGCTGTTATTATGTCCGCGGCTGCCTTGACCTCGTCTTCGGCATTCAGCATGGCAATCCCGGTACCGGCGGCTTCCAGCATGGAGATGTCGTTCTGTGCGTCACCGGCAGCAAAAGTATTTTCTATGGGAATATTCAGAAGTTCCGACAGCTCTGTGATGGCGAGTCCTTTGCCTGCGTCTGAGGGGAATGACTCAAGATAGCAGGGGGTGGATTTCAGACAGGAAATACGCCCTTCGCAGGCTTTTTCTATACGTTTTCCCAATTCAGCAAGCTCAGCCAGGGCAGTTTCGCCTGAGGGCGGTATGAATTCTGTTTCTTTATCAATCGTTTCAGGAAAGAGTTCAAGACGTCTCTCATGCGCCTGAAGGGCATATTCATCGAAAACCTTTATGCACAGCACTTTGCAGGGAGCTTCCGTAACGCCCGCCGGAAAATCTTTCAGTACCCTGAAGGGGAGATGTACCGTGTGGGTGTAACGGCAGAGCTCATCGTCCAGAGCGGAGGTGAGTATGTGCGTCAGGTCATAGGTCTGCACATGTATCCCCATTTCTTTCGCTATTGATGCTATAGTCTGTACGTCATCAAGACTTATGGCTTTTTTCAGGATGTCCCTGCCGGATGTGTCCCTTATCCATGCACCGTTGAAAGCGACCGCGTAGGTGTCGAACCTGTCTAACGAAAGTTCATGTATGGTATCTATTACGTTGGTCATGGGACGGCCGGAATTGATGGCAATAAGATTCCCGCTGGAAGCCCAGTGTTCCAGGGCTTCGTAAGTGCGGGGCGTGATTATCTTGTCTGAATTCAGAAGAGTGTTATCTAGGTCCAGGTGGATAATTTTTTTTGACATAATTCCTCTTTCGCTCAGTTCTCGTCGTCCTCTATCTGGGCCTTGTATACTGTACGCTTCCTTGCCATTTCATCATTTGCCAGGTACTCGTCGTATGTAGTGATCTTGTCGATCATGGTACCGTCGGGCAGTATCTCTATGATGCGGTTGGCAGAAGTCTGTGTAAACTGGTGGTCATGGCAGGCGAAGAGCACAACGCCCTTGAATTTCATGACACCCTCGTTGAGGGAGCTGATGGATTCCATGTCCAGGTGGTTTGTGGGCTCATCGAATATCAGGCAGTTGGCACCACTGATCATCATTTTTGAAAGAAGGCATCTTACCTTCTCGCCACCGGAGAGAACCTTGACTTTCTTTACGCCGTCTTCACCGGGGAAGAGCATACGTCCGAGGAATCCTCTTACGTAAGTTACATCCTTGACGGGAGAGTAACCCATGAGCCACTCTGTTATTGTGTAATCATTGTTGAATTCCTTTGTATTGTCCTTGGGGAAGTAAGCCTGTGAAGTAGTTACGCCCCACTTGTATGTGCCGGAATCAGGCTCTATCTCACCCATGAGGATCCTGAAGAGGGCGGTCTTTGCCTGTTCATTGGAACCTACGAAAGCTATCTTGTCATCATGTCCCATGGTAAATGAGATGTGGTCAAGAAGCTGGGTGCCGTCCTCGCCCTTAAGGCATATATCCTCAACTATAAGAACCTCGTTACCGATCTCCCTGTCGGGACGGAAATCTATATAAGGATATTTTCTGCTTGAGGGCTTGATCTCATCAAGCTGTATTTTTTCCAGGGCGCGCTTACGGGATGTAGCCTGTTTTGACTTTGATGCATTAGCGGAGAACCGGGAAATGAATTCCTGCAGTTCCTTGATCTTTTCTTCTTTTTTCTTGTTGGCTTCCTTCATCTGTCTGATGAGGAGCTGGCTGGACTCGTACCAGAAGTCATAGTTTCCGGCATAGAGCTGTATCTTGCCATAGTCGATATCCGCAGTCTGTGTGCAGACCTTATTTAAGAAATAACGGTCGTGGCTGACTACGATTACGGTATTATCGAAATTGATAAGGAATTCTTCCAGCCACTCAATGGCATCCAGATCCAGATGGTTGGTAGGCTCGTCTAAAAGCAGTATATCAGGATTTCCGAAAAGCGCCCTTGCAAGAAGGACTTTCACCTTTTCACTACCGTTTAAATCCTTCATTACGGAGTAGTGGAGTTCAGTGTCTATTCCAAGACCGTTTAAGAGAGTGGCTGCATCGGACTCTGCTTCCCAGCCGTTCATCTCGGCAAATTCACCCTCAAGCTCACTGGCTCTGATACCGTCTTCGTCGGAAAAGTCTTCCTTCGCATAGATGGCATCTTTTTCCTTCATTATCTCAAAGAGTCTCTGGTTTCCGCCGATAACGGTATCCAGTACTGTCTGGTCGTCATATTTGAAATGGTCCTGCTCCAGCACTGACATACGCTGGCCGGGGGTTATGATAATCTCGCCTTTGGAGGTGTCCAGATCCCCGGAAAGTATCTTTAAAAAAGTGGATTTGCCGGCACCGTTAGCACCGATGAGTCCGTAGCAGTTTCCTTCCGTGAATTTAATATTTACGTCCTCGAAAAGCGCCTTTTTTCCGACACGGTATGTTACGTTACTTGCTTCTATCATTTTAAAACTCCTTAAAATAAAAATAGTTTTTGCACGAACCATAACAGTTTCGCACAAAAACGTTCATATTTCAATATAAAAATATGACAAGGAATAGAAGGAATGTGGCTTAGGTATTTATCATATAGACAAAAAGACGACACAAAACGGGTTACGCGTTATTCGGATTGTAGCCTTCAGGAAGTTTTGATACTATCTGGTTCTTGCCATTGCGCTTGCCGTAGTAGAGCCTGTCATCCGACTGCTGTATCAGATGCTCTATGGTGAAGCCGGGAATAGATTCAGCGGCTCCGAAAGTCATTGTAACCCGGACATCACCGTTTTCGCTTTCACACACATTATCTTCAACGGCCTTCCGGATCTTTTCAACTGTAAGCAGTCCGCTCTCAAGGGACTCGCTCATCATTATAAGTATTTCTTCTCCGCCCCAGCGGCATACCACATCCTGTGAACCTACATTGCGGGAAATGATCTCTGCCACAGCGGTCAGTACCTGGTCGCCTACATCGTGTCCATAGGTATCATTGACATGCTTGAAGTCGTCTATGTCTCCCAGCACAAGGGTGAAGCGGCGTCCTGTTTTCTTTAGCTCAAGCATGCGCTCATCCATCTTTTTGTTCATGCTGCGGCGGTTGTACAGATGGGTGAGGGGATCTTTGTGTGCCAGTTCATCAAGCTGTTCATTCTGCAGCTCAAGTATTTTTTGCTTGCTGAGAAGTTCCCATACGAACAGGAATGAAAAGCCTACCATAAGGGCAAGTGCTATAAGTGAATTAACAACAAAAAGCACATGAACCCAGGATTCAGATAAGGGCGCAAAGGGATTCAGCATGGAACTTAACACATAGTTAAGGAAAAATGCCACAATAAGCAGCACTGAAAGAACCAGCGAAAGGATATTCCTTTTTGATCCCTTTATTATAAAAGGAAAGTAAAAAGCACCCGTGATAGCAGAGAACAGGAAGCACTGAAATCCTGCACTCCAGCCGATAGTGAGTACTGCAGCCGTGACCATAACGATGACTTCAAAAATACCGCCAAGCAGTACAGAAAGAAGCTGGCCTTTTTTAACAAGTTTGGGGGCAACGGTATAGATAACGATACATACCGCAATATTGGCAATCATCAGCTTGTATGACTGGCAGATGAGCATGACAACAGAAAGGATGACATGAATAAAACCTAAAACATAGAGAGAGTATTTATAAATAAGCTCTCCCGAGAAATAAGAATTTCCTGTCATCAGTGCATTTATATAATGCTTAAAATTATCAGAAGCTTTATTCTTTTCAACCATACATAGATATGATAACACTAAGGGATTCTATTATCAAAGGAAAAATGAATTAAAATGAATCATAAAAACGCACAAAAACCTACATATAGTTTTGGATAAATCGCCCATTGAAATTAAGACCGGAAAAAATTATATTATCTCTTGTAGTTAGCACTCAAACAAAATGAGTGCTAACAAACCAAGAGAGCGAAAAAAAATGAATTCATAAGGAGGCAAATGTCATGAAATTAGTACCTTTAGGTGACAGAGTAGTGCTTGAACAGCTTGAGGCTGAAGAGACAACCAAATCCGGTATCGTACTTCCCGGTCAGAGCAAGGAGAAGCCCCAGCAGGCTAAGGTTATTGCTGTAGGTCCCGGCACAGAAGAAGTAAAGATGGAAGTTAAGAAGGGTGACGAGGTCATCTATTCAAAGTATTCGGGAACAGATGTCAAGCTTGATGGCAAAGAATATATCATCGTTAAGCAGAGCGACATTCTTGCTATCGTAAAATAGGTAACTGCGAAGGGTTCTGAATAGTTACAGAAGATAATTGTTTGAGAAAATTTTCAGGAGGAAAGAAAAATGGCTAAAGACATTAAATACGGTGCAGAAGCACGTGAGGCACTGGGTGCCGGTGTAGACAAGCTTGCCGATACAGTAAGGGTAACGCTTGGACCTAAGGGAAGAAACGTAGTACTCGACAAGAGCTATGGCACACCCCTCATTACAAATGATGGTGTTACAATCGCAAAAGAGATCGAACTTGAGGACGAGTTCGAGAACATGGGTGCACAGCTGGTTAAGGAAGTTGCCACAAAGACAAATGATGTAGCTGGTGACGGAACCACAACAGCTACTGTTCTTGCCCAGGCAATGATCCACGAGGGAATGAAGAACCTGGCAGCAGGTGCTAATCCCATCATCCTCAGAAAAGGTATGAAGCAGGCTACCGACTGTGCAGTTGAGGCTATCAAGAAGATGAGCACAAAGGTAAAGGGCAAGGAGCAGATCGCAAGAGTTGCTGCTATCTCCGCAGGGGATGATGAAGTAGGCGAGATGGTTGCAGATGCTATGGAAAAGGTTTCCAAGAACGGTGTTATCACCATTGAGGAAAGCAAGACCATGCAGACAGAGATCGACCTTGTAGAAGGTATGCAGTTCGACAGAGGTTATCTCTCAGCTTATATGTGCACAGATATGGAGAAGATGGAAGCTACTCTTTCCGATCCTTATGTGCTTATCACAGATAAGAAGATTTCAAATATCCAGGATCTCCTTCCTCTTCTTGAGCAGATCGTTCAGAGCGGCGCAAGGCTTCTGATCATCGCTGAGGATATCGAGGGCGAAGCTCTTACAACCCTGATCGTTAACAAGCTCCGCGGTACATTCAATGTAGTAGCTGTTAAGGCTCCCGGATACGGCGACAGAAGAAAAGAGATGCTCAAGGATATCGCAATCCTTACAAATGGCGAAGTGATTAGCGACGAGCTTGGTCTTGATCTCAAGGAAGTTACAATGGAGCAGCTTGGCCGTGCAAAGAGCGTAAAGGTTACAAAGGACAACACAACTATCGTAGACGGTGCAGGCAGCTCTAAGAAAATCAAAGAGCGTATCGCTCAGATCCAGGCTCAGATAGAAGCTACCACATCCGATTTTGATAAGGAAAAGCTTAAAGAGCGTCTTGCAAAGCTTTCCGGCGGTGTAGGAGTTATCCGTGTAGGTGCTGCTACAGAGGCAGAGATGAAGGAAGCAAAGCTC
>JAILDD010000051.1 GCA_024689605.1 Lachnospiraceae bacterium | reverse complement strand
CGGTCAGGCTGTAGAGTTTGAAGTTGTTGACGGTGCTAAGGGACCTCAGGCTATCAATGTAGTTAAGCTTTAATCGGTTTTGAAATCGTACCTATATTTTATATAGTTTCAATTAAAAACAGATTAGGAAAAGACCGGGATCATCCCGGTCTTTTTTTCAAAAAAAAAGGAAAATCTTTAGATTATGAAAAATGACAGATGCGTGATAATCAGCGGCGGGGATTATGATGATACCGTGGAAATAAATGCAGGCGACTATGTGATAGCCTGTGATAAGGGATATGAGTATGCCTGCAGGATGGGAATAAAGCCGGATCTTGTGGTGGGGGATTTTGATTCCTACACAGGCGAGGTAGAAGGCGGCATACCGGTAGAAAGGTATCCGGTGCGTAAGGATGATACGGATACTATGGCAGCTGTAAAAATAGCTGTGGAAAAGGGATATAAGAGCATCTGCATATCCAGCGCCTTCGGCGGCCGCAAGGATCATGCCTTTGCAAATTACCAGAGCGGTGTTTATGCAGCAGCGAAGGGCATTGAGGTAAGTATTATCGGGAATGATACCCGGGCGTTTTTCATACATAACGGTGAGAAGAAGCTGAAACGTGCAGAGGGCTGGTCTCTTTCTGTTTTTTCGATGAGTGACGAGTGTACAGGGGTAAGCATAGAAGGTACGGAGTATGATGTCAGCGGTATCAGCTTAAGTAATGATTATCCCTTAGGAGTAAGCAATGTGTGGAAAGAAGAGACTGCCCGCATAAGCGTTGAAAAGGGAACCTTAATGATCGTTGAATCAAGAATGGGAGAGTAAGAAGCATTGGGAAAAGACAGCGTGGTAAAAAAAGAACATAATAATATGAGCCACAAAAACGTAGTTCGGAAGAACTCCGGAATAAAGAAAAATGGTACGGTGAAAATATCTGCCGGCTGCCCTGTGGGGAAGAAGTGCGGTGGTTGCAGCTACACTGGCATGCCGTATGAAGAACAGCTTAAACTGAAACATAAGAAACTGGTTGGCTTACTCGGAAGGTATGGCAAGGTAGAGCCTGTGATAGGGATGCAGGATCCGCTATTTTACCGAAACAAGGTGCATCATGTTTTCTCCTGGGAAAAGGGAAAGGTGAAAAACGGAATCTATGCAGAGGGCACCCACCGTGTGATCCCTGTAAAAGAGTGTCTTATAGAAGACAGGAAGAGCCAGGAGATAATAAAGACTATTGAAAAGCTTTTAGTGTCTTTTAAGATCAAAGTCTTTGACGAGGATACAGGTTATGGACTGCTGCGTCATGTACTGATAAGACGTGGCTTTAAATCCGGAGAGATTATGGTGGTTCTCGTTGTGGCAGACAGGATGTTTCCCGGAAAGAACAATTTTATAAAGGCTTTGAGGAAAGAACATCCGGAAATAACCACTGTCGTAATGAACATAAACAGGGAAAGAACATCCATGGTACTGGGGGAGTATGAGGATGTGGCATACGGTCCGGGATTTATAGTGGATGAACTGTGTGGATACAGGTTTCGCATATCTTCAAAGTCTTTCTATCAGGTAAATCCTGTTCAGACAGAAGTTCTCTATGGCAAGGCTATCGAGCTGGCAGGACTTAATGGAAATGAAACTGTGGTGGATGCCTACTGTGGCACGGGAACCATAGGACTTATCGCATCCGGACATGTGGGAAAGGTCATAAGTATCGAACTGAATTCCGATGCAGTTAGGGATGCCAGGAAGAATGCTAAGGAGAATAAGGTTACTAATGCTGAATTTATAAAAGGTGACGCCGGAGACTGTATGGAGAGACTGGCAGCAGAAGGTTTAAAGCCTGATATACTTTTTATGGATCCGCCCCGTTCCGGAAGTACGGAGAAGTTTCTTCGCTCAGTGCTCAGAGTCGCACCGGAAAGGATCGTCTATATTTCCTGTGGACCGGAGAGTCTTGCAAGGGATTTAAAACTGTTGACTGCAGGAAAAAAGTATGAAGTCAGTGCTATCCAGCCCGTGGACATGTTCCCTCAGACGGAGCATGTCGAGACTGTAGTCAGTTTATCCCTGAAAAAGGACAGCCCTAAAATCGAAGTATCTATGAAACCGGGTGAGGATAGCTTGTATGAGCAGCAGGATAAAGGCACTTATGAGAAGATTAAAGCATATGTCCTGGAAAAATACGGGTTCAAGGTCAGCAGTCTCTATATAGCACAGACTAAAGATAAGTGCGGATTGGATAAGCGGCTGAACTATAATCTGTCAAAGAAAGATGACCCTCATGTGCCGGAGTGCCCGAAAGAGAAAGAGGATGCTATTATGGATGCATTTAGGTATTTTGGGGTGATTGAGGATTGATATTCAAAACTTTTAAGTTATGACACTGTTTCAGCAATAGCGTAATCACGCAGGTTGGAGCGGTGTCAAATCTTATGTTCATAAATGATTGGCTTTGAGGTCTTAATTGACCTCAATTTTTATTGTCGTGATGGGCAGAAAGGAGTGTTTATGATTTACGGATATGCGAGAGTTTCAACGAAAGGACAGGCAAAGGATGGTAACGGCCTTGAAGCCCAGGAAAAAGCCCTTCGGTCAGCAGGTGTTACAAAGATTTATATGGATGCGTTCACTGGGACAAAATCAAGCCGACCTGAACTGGACAAACTATTGGGAACTATGCAAGATGGCGATACCTTGGTCGTTACCAAGTTAGACCGCATAGCCAGAAGTGCTACGCAGGGGATGGAACTGATACAGACACTGCTTGACCGTGGCGTTACCGTTCATGTCCTCAATATGGGGCTTATGGATAGCACACCTACGGGTAAACTCATTCGTAATGTGATGTTGGCATTTGCGGAGTTTGAGAGGGATATGATTGTGGAGCGTACATGCGAGGGAAAAGCAGTTGCGAAACAACGGAAAGACTTCCGGGAGGGCAGACCCAGGAAGTACAGCCATGTGCAGATGGAGCATGCTTTGAGCTTACTTGAAAGTAATTCTTATAAGCAGGTTGAGCAGATGACCGGAATTAGCAAGTCAACGCTTCTTCGGGCAAAAAGAAGAGAGGAATCAAAATAGCCATTGCTCGGATGTTCCTTGCAACGGCTATCTGTTTTTCTGTGCTTTCATTTTCGCTATTGCGACCACTTCCTTTTTGTCCTGTTCGGATATCTTTTGAAAGTAGTAAAACAATTCTCTTTCCAGATTGCTGAAATTCCGGAAACGCTTAACATTAGAAGGATTATT
>JAILDD010000012.1 GCA_024689605.1 Lachnospiraceae bacterium | reverse complement strand
TACTGCTTTATCCGGAGCGGCATACCGTATCAGGAAAAGGGATGAGTTCATTCAGACGGTTGGGAAGTTATACCTTAAGCTTCCGCAGCTTGATGATGGGGACGGAGTGCTTGTACGGCGTCTTTATAAGGACTATCTGCGGGATAAAAATATAACGGCAGAAGAAATGGAAAAATATGATGCTGCTAACAAAATTGCCTGGAATGCCTGGATGAAAGCAAGGAAAGAAAATGATTTTTCATTATTTGCAGATTCTCTTGAGCATAGGATTCATCTGGATATAGAAAGAACAGGTCATTGGGATGCAGAAGCTGTTCCCGGAGCAAAATGTATTTATGACAGGATGCTGGATGAATACGAAACAGGGATGTCTACGGAAATCTTTGATAAACTCTTTGATGAATGCCGGGAGCGTATCTTTAATATAATGGAAAAGATACATGACCGTGAGGCTAAGGTACGTACGGATTTTCTGAATATAAGGGTAACTGATGCCCAGCAGACAGAGATCACTGAGTATCTGCTTGATCTGATGGAGTTTGACCGGTCTCGGGGTGCCTGGTCTCTTACCACTCATCCTTTCACTGACAGGATAGGAAGGAATGATACCAGGATAACCACAAATTTTGAACCGGATAATTTCCTTGCCAATATTTATACGGTAATACATGAGTGTGGTCATGCTCTTTTTGAACAGCTTCAGCCGGCCGAGGATTATAATCATCATATAGAGGATTTTAAATCTATGGGACAGCACGAGTCCGTATCCCGTTTTTATGAAAACATCATTGGGCGATCAGCTGCTTTCATACATCTTATCTATCCTAAGATATGTGAGGTTTTTCCTGATGTGATGAAAGATGTGAGTGAAAAAGAATTATACGAGGCTGTTAATCATGTGCAGCCCTCATTAATACGCACTGATGCAGATGAACTCACATATACACTGCATATAATGATACGTTATGAGCTGGAGCGGGAAATGGCCGCGGGAAGGATCCATATCAGTGATCTGCCGAAATTGTGGGCAGAGAAATATGAACATTATTTGGAAATCAGGCCTGCAGATGACCTTACAGGAGTACTTCAGGATGTACACTGGACCGACTGTCTTGGATATTTCCCTACTTACGCTCTTGGCAATTTTTACGGCGGAATGTATTTAAGTAAAATGCAGGAGGAATTCGATCCTTTTGAATCCCTATCCGAATACGGTTTCGGAAAAATAAACAGCTGGATGAAGGCGCATGTATTTGCTAAAGCAAACCGTCTGGAACCGGCTGCCTGGATAAAGGATATAACCGGCCGGGAGCTTACTGCAGCGGACTATCTGGATTATCTTGAGAAGAAGTATTTGCAGGACTAAACTTTTAAAGTATAGCACTTCCCGTTTTTGCTGCCGGCAGGTCCCGTCAACTTAGTCTTGCACGTATTTTTTCTATATGATAAAATCACGCATGTATCTGTTGCGGTATGCGTTTTTGTGATGTTTGCTGCAATGTATTTTTGAAAGCAACAAAGGAGAGACTCCCATGGTTAAAGCAGCGGTTTTGGGATACGGAACGGTAGGAAGCGGCGTTGTGCAGGTCATTGAGGAAAATTCTGATGTGATCGCAGCGCATGGCGTTGATATGCATGTGAAATATATTCTGGATCTGAGGGATTTCCCGGGAGACAGATATGAAAGCCTTGTCACTCATGACTTTGAAGACATTATCAAGGATGATGAAGTAAAGGTGGTATGTGAGGCTATGGGCGGCGTTGAGCCTGCTTTCACATTTTCAAAAAGGGCTTTGGAAGCAGGTAAGAGTGTCTGCACATCCAATAAAGAGCTTGTAGCAGCCAAGGGCGCAGAGCTTATGCGCATTGCAAAGGAAAATAATGCAAATTATCTTTTCGAAGCAAGCGTAGGCGGCGGCATTCCCATCCTCAGAACTCTTAATGATGCCCTTACTGCTGAACGTATCGAGAGCGTAAAGGGTATCCTCAATGGTACCACCAACTACATCTTAACAAAGATGGAGCGCGAAGGTGCTGATTTTGATGCTGTTCTGAAGGAAGCACAGGATAAAGGCTATGCTGAGAGAAATCCCGAAGCTGATGTAGAGGGACATGACGCATGCAGGAAGATGGCTATTCTTGTGTCTCTTATATCAAACAGGAGAGCTGACTGGGAGCAGATACAGACAGAAGGTATAACAAAAGTTACCCCCGTAGATTTTAAATATGCGCATAAACTGGGACGTACCATCAAGCTTATTGCTATGTGCCAGAAGACGGAAAAGGGTTTCTATGCAATTGTTTCACCCAGAATGATAGATAAAGATGACCCCATAAACTGTGCACAGGATGTATTCAATGCTGTACTTGTGCATTCCGATATGCTGGATGATTCACTTTATTATGGAAGAGGAGCAGGAAAGCTTCCTACAGCATCAGCTGTTGTCGGTGATGCGGTAGAACTTGCAAAGCATGTCGGTGAACATTTCAGTGCCGGATGGTCCGAAGAAGCTGAAGAACTTGTAGATATTGCAAGTGTTGAGTTTTCGTATTTTGTAAGACTTCGCGGAAGCTTTGCTGAAAGGCATGACGAACTGAGTGCAGCTTTCGGTGAGGTAAGTGAAGTTGATGCCGGTGTTGAAGGCGAGTTTGGTGTGATAACAAAGCCTGTAAGTGAAGGCAGCTTTAAGCCTGCTTATGATAAGCTGGCAGACACAAAGAGCTATATAAGACTCGGCTGATATTTACAGTGAAAACATGTAACCGTTCATGACAGGTTCTGAACAGGTTACAAAACCGGAACGGTAGTCGTGCTCAAGGGCATAAATAATATACAGCCGTAAGAATACGGCACAGGAGGAAAAAATGCTGATCGTAAAGAAGTTCGGCGGAACATCAGTGGCAAATAAAGAACGTATCTATAATGTCTGCCGCAGATGTATCGAAGATTACAAAAAAGGAAACAGTGTAGTTGTTGTTCTTTCCGCTATGGGCAAGATGACTGATGTGCTTATCGAACAGGCTAAGGACATCAATCCAAATCCTTCAAGAAGGGAAATGGACATGCTGCTTACAACAGGTGAGCAGACATCTGTTGCACTTGCTGCAATGGCTTTTGATGCTTTGGGAGTACCGGCAGTATCCCTCAACGCATTCCAGGTAGCGATGCATACCACATCCACTTATTCAAATGCAAGGCTTAAGAGAATCGATACCGAGCGTATCACTCATGAACTTGACCAGAAAAAGATCGTTATCGTTACCGGTTTCCAGGGAATCAATAAATACGGTGATTATACAACACTGGGACGCGGCGGATCTGACACAACTGCGGTTGCGCTTGCTGCAGCACTTAAGGCTGATGCCTGTGAAATCTATACTGATGTGGATGGAGTTTATACAGCTGATCCCCGGGTTGTCAAGAACGCAAGAAAACTTGATGAGATCACCTATGATGAGATGCTTGATCTTGCTACACTTGGAGCAGGCGTGCTTCATAACAGGTCGGTAGAACTGGCAAAGAAATACGGTGTACAGCTTGTGGTACGCTCAAGTCTTACAAATGAAGAAGGAACAGTTGTTAAGGAGGAAGTAAAAGTGGAAAGAATGTTGATCAGCGGTGTTGCATCAGATAAGAATTGTGCAAAGATTTCCGTTATCGGATTAAGTGATAAGCCGGGTGCTGCTTTCAGGCTTTTTGATGCACTTGCCCAGGCTAACATAAATGTTGATATGATCCTTCAGTCTGTAGGCCGTGACGGCGAGCAGGATATTGCTTTTACCGTTGTGGGTGATTATGCAGATGATGCCGTTAAGGTTATCGAAGAGGGAAAGAAGCGCATCGGATATGAGAAGGTAAGCATGGAGACCGGCGTTGCAAAGGTTTCTGTAGTAGGTGCCGGAATGATGAGCAATCCCGGTGTTGCCGCAAAGATGTTCGAATGTCTCTACAACTCAAATATCAACATCAAGATGATATCTACATCCGAGATCCGCGTAACAGTACTTATCGATGAGAAGGAAGTTGATAAGGCTATGAATGCTGCACATGAGATCTTCGGACTGGATGAGGCGTAAAGCTAATTAAAATTTATTATTGAATATTCACTCGGGCCACTATTAAAGGTGGCCCGTTTCTATGTTATGCTGGCATTTCCGGAAACTGCCGGGCTCATTTCGCTCTATCAGGCGAGTGTTTAGGGCTTGGGAAGACTTTTTGGATTTGATGAACTAATCTAACAGAGAATAACACATGATTTGGCGCAGCAGATTAAAAAGAGCAAAATAATATAAAATTTATCCAAAAAAGTGTTGACAATTTATTTTATTATGGTAGTATATAGATAACAACAACAGAGAGTTGTTGATAACATATAAAGAGAAAGGCGGAACAATTGCACTGATGATGAAACTGATCAGATCAGCAAAGTTGTCGAGGATCACTTGAAGAAGGAGGTACGGACCGCCCAAGCATTAAGTAAAGTATCTTAGGTGTTCATCCCTGAAGAAATGTAGAGAACACCCTGTGACGAGAAAGCAGGAACAACTCGATGGAATGATGGGATATATCCGGGAGGTACAGGAGTCGAAGAGAGCAAGCTTATTTAAGGTTCATCAAAGGAGAAAGCGGTGAGTTGAAAAAGTTTCATCGCAGTTTAGAGAACAAAGATGGAGGATGATAGGCAGGGCGAATTCGATAGCAGGTCAATTGAATAAAGAAAGTCCTCGAAGTAAAATTCGATGAAAGGACGCAGGAATCTCAATCAGGAGGTAAGGTCCATTGGACATTGAGTCACAGTAAGAGCCCTTGCAGATCGTAATCAGATGATTTGTAAGGGCTCTTATTTTGCGCTTTTTATTATTTTTCGTTGCGGTTCAAGAACTTAGTTAATAAAATTAATTTATTGATATTAAGGTTACAGAAAAATTTTATGTTTACTACAATATAACTATGGCAGACATAGGATTACTATGCTATAATAATCCATGTTTTTACAGTATATAATATGATATAAATGTTTTATCCGGGTGGCTGATATGCATTTTTGCTATATACTTCATGTTCATTATCATATAATTTAAGTAAGAGATAACTATGAAAAAAGATAATAAAAAACCAACATCGGAATCACGCAGGAAAATAAGACGCAGGCGCCAGATGAGAAATCAGGTTCTGGCATATATGCTGCTTGTGGTAATAATGTTCTTCATAGGGCTTGGCGGATATTACGGGGTAAGAAAGCTTGCTGATTTTTTTAATGAAAAACGTGCTGAAACCGAAGCGAGGATTTCCGAGAATCTGGCTGCTACACCTTCCGTTTCCGAAGAGGAGGCAGTAATTTCAACACCTGACAATATAGAAACAGTGTCTGATGATACTGCTCCGGAGGATACTCCGGAGGAGTCTTCGGTTGATCCTGATGTTTTAGCAGTTATAGAGTCTATGAGTGCCGAAGAAAAAGCTGGTGCACTGATAATGACCACGCCCGAAGCTCTTACAGGGGTAAATGCAGCTACACAGGCCGGTGAAGGAACAAAGGCAGCTCTCGAAAAATATCCTGTGGGTATTTTGATCTATGATAAGGATAACTGGGTTGACGCCGAGCAGTTTAAAACGCTTATTTCAAAGACAAAGGATATTTACTCGGAGGCTTATGCATCTGAAAATGAACTTAGAGGGTTATTTGTTGCTGTTAAGGAAGATGGTAGTGTAAATAAAACAATAAGTTTTGATGAAGATATCAGTTCCGCTCCGGATCTGGGAGCATCCGGTGACAATACTAATGCGTATCAGGCATACCTTGCTATTGGGTCAGCGCTAAATGAATATAATGTTGATATGGATATTGCACCTTTATGCGATGTTGCAACCGAAGGTTCTTATGAATCAAAGGTTTCCTTTGGTTCTGACGCTGATATAGTTGCTTCAATGGCAGGTTCAGCAGTGTCAGGTCTTTCAGATCAGAAAATTGTATCATGTGTTTATACCTTCCCGGGGCAGGGATTCTTAAGTGCTGCGCCAAATGGCGGTATGACTGAAACAGATAAAACCCTTGACGATTTTCGGGATGTTGAGTATAAGCCTTTTGAGTCCGCTATAAACGAAGGGGCCGGAGTGATAATGATAGGTAATATCGGGGTAAGCGACGCGGAAGGAAATGTTCTTCCTGCATATATATCAGAGTCTCTTATCAGCGATGATTTACGCGGGCAGCTTGGATTCAACGGTGTGATCATTACGGATGACCTGGCAGTCATCGCCAAAGATGCTGAGTATTCACAGCAGGAGGCTGCGCTGAGGGCAATAAATGCCGGTGCGGATATGGTTTATGTAAGCTCTGATTTTGAGACAACTTATCAGTATCTGCTGGATTCCATCAATGATGGCGCAATCACTGAAGAGCGCCTCAATGATGCTCTGGTGCATATTTATATTATGAAGAAAAACGCTATGTAAGGTTAGGCTGATTTTGATAGATTTCTGTGCAGCGGTTTTCTTAAAAAAAATTAATTTTTTTCAAAAAAGTGTTTGACAAATGTAATCTCTTGTAGTAATATATTTTTGTTGGCGTGAGTCACAGATATGCGATAGTGGTGCAGTTGGTAGCACGCGACCTTGCCAAGGTTGAGCTCGCGGGTTCGAGTCCCGTCTATCGCTCGATAAAAACCGTAAACATTGTGTTTACGGTTTTTTGTTTTGCCGGGGATTTTGCCTGTTATATATACGCATCTTTGTTTGAACGGAGGCGGTGATCCTTTTTGGTTGAGCTGCATGTGTCACGGTGCTATAATTTTCTTATGTGATTTGACAGTTTTTTGCTTTATATTTCTGCATGTAAATTGGATCATGGATTATATCTTTCAGAATAGGGGGGGATTATGGAAGAGAAAAAAATCTGGGACGAAGAGGCGATAGAAAAATTCAAACAGGAACAGGTAAAGGCACTGAAGACCAGTCTGCTTATATGGGCAGGTACACTGGCTTATCTTTTTATCTTCGGGCTTGTTGCCTGTCTTTTTCTGTACGGATTACTGATGTTGATCATGCTTGTGATCAATCTTGTTAATACACTTAAATCTCTTAAATTCGTGAAAAAAATCGAAAAGGGTGAAGCGGATATGAAAGAGATTTATCATTTTTACGAAGGAATGGACCGACGGAACAGGTCTTTATTTGTGCTGAATTTTCTCTGCGGCGGTATTTTTGGCATGATAGGTACTATTTATGAAATGCGCATCACTACAAATGCGCTGGATACTGCTGAAGAAATCCTGGGAGATGATTTTAAGAACGAAAGAGCAGCTGCTGATAAAAATGCAAAGATGAACTATTGTTTCTATTGCAAAAAGAATAGCAGGGAGGGTTATAAACTCTACAGAATGAAAGATGGAGTGATCTGCCGTGGGTGTGTAATGAAATATGCATCTATGCTTCCTAAAAGAACTGAGAATCCGCTGGATGTTACAGGAAAGAAATTCTCTTCTTTTATGAAAATTGACAGAGCGATTACCAGATTAGGCTTATCATCGAGGGAACTGGAAGAACGTATTGAATATCTGAATCGGAATAATGAACAGTATTCTTACTTTTCGCCGACAAAAGTATTATATGATGGATGTCTTGAGCTGGACGAAGCAAATTTACTGTTTCGTATCGCTGCAGTTAATGAAGCTGACTATGACAGTACAAAAAACGGGATTCCCAGCGGGTTGATTCACCCTTATAGTGCTGTTCAGGGGATATGCTATGAGAAGGTGTTTGAATATGACAACGGCATTGCCAATGATACGTTTCCGGAATGGCGATATTCAAAATCCCACACGATCGTACTTGCAGTTTCTGACAGGTATCTGACGGAGGAAGTATTTACTTTAAAGAAACTTCCATCAAAAGGATTTTCGGATCCCGTAGTACCACAGATCAATTATGCAAAACAGACTGTGGAAGAATTACACGAAATATTTGGCAAACCGGTATTAAATCCCAGGGTGTTTCACGCAGAATCCAGCTATGCGTGATATGTTTTAGTTTTTTCAGTTAGGGCTTTGCTTTGAACCGGATTATTTCTAATGATCCTCGGTTGCCTGTTATACTGTTTCGTCAATTTATCTATATAAAAGCTTTTTTCTTTGTGCTTTTTAGTTAGTTCTTATCTTGAAAGAAAAAAAAATTATGTTATCCTATCATATGTTGCGGATTGTGTCCGTGGGACTGACAATACAATATGAGAGGATACCTGGAATGATCACTAAAACAATTCTTGTAGAAAAAGATATGGATATGGACATTATTCCTTATCTGGTTCAGTCGGCTTGCCACTATGACTGCTCCCTGAGGATCAGTGAGGGCAATAAAGAAATAAATATGAAGAGCATTATGGGAATGACCGTTCTTAATCTCAAGAAAGGGACCAGCTTCGAGCTTACAGCGGACGGCGCTGATGAGATCAGGGCAGTGAATGAAATTTCCGGCTGCTTCGAGGAATAAATTTTGAAATCCCATCAACTTACCCGTAAGGATATCGATAAGATAAAAGCAGAAATAGAATATCGCAAACTGGAACTCAGACCGGAGCTTATAGAGGCTGTTAAGGTTGCCAGGGAGCAGGGGGACTTAAGTGAGAATTTTGAGTATTATGCGGCAAAACGCGAGAAGAACAAGAATGAAAGCCGGATAAGATCCCTGGAACGGATGCTTAAGTTTTCTGTAGAAATAAGTGAAGAATCCGCCGGCGGAGGCGCAGGCATAGGAGATAAGATAAAGGTAAAATTTGATGCAGACGGCTTCACGGATGAATATACGCTGGTGACAACAGTGGGGACAGATACATTAAATAACTGCATCAGCATAGAATCTCCGTTAGGAAGAGCACTGAGAGGACATAAGCCCGGTGACAGCGTAAATGTGAAACTTGAAAACGGAAATGCTTTCAGTGTAACTGTGATAGAGGTTAATAATTGAATTTTATACGACGCATTAAGCGTCGTTTTTTTCATGCTATAAAATAAGCAAGCGCATATCCCGATATAAAACCTTTTAATATATGTAGAAATCCCCCAGGTAAACATAACAATATATAGAGGTTGACATATTGTTACAAAAAAAGTATCATAATTGTTACAAAGTGTTAAAATATGTTAAGAAGATAACAGAGGATTTGGATTAATGAAAAAGTTTGTAACAATAAAGGCACTTGCATGCTGCGCAGCTATCGTAATAATGCTTTTGGCCGGGGGCTTTATGTATATGCCGTCACAGGCTGTTGCTGCCGGCGCTGATGCAGGTATGTATTATGAGGTTATCGCAAATGCATGTATAAGAGAGAAACCTGATAAGAGTTCCAGACAGATTGGAACCGCAAAGAAAGGATCGGTCGTGCTTATGCTTGATGTTAAGGCTGATCCTGACTATTCCATGGTATCATATGACGGTGAAACGGGCTATATTTTCACAGGCTGCATAAAGGCTGCTGATAAGAATCCTGCAGCAAACAGCTCAAAAGCAATGGCCGGTGAAAAGAAATCTGTTGCGGTCAATGTTATGACTTCATCAGAAGCCTGGGTTAACGCTAAGGAAAACGGTTTAACAGAAATAAATGCACCGATAAGGTTTGTTATGACTTCTTCTGATGCATGGTCCGCCGCAAAAGAGCGCGGATTGACTGAAATGGTCTCCCTGGACACACCGGTTCAGACAAGTGCTGCACCTTCTCACAAGGCAGGACTGGGTACTTTATCGGCATTATTGGGCGGAAGTTCAAAAATTGATCTGGAAAGCGCAGCATATCAGAGTGAGACTCCGGCTGAAGCTGAGGCGCCCGAATCGAAATCTGCTGCTTCAACACATGCAAGCGAGATCGTATATAAGACAGCACGTTATGTTAAGATGTATGAAAAGCCTGATGGTAAGTCAGATGTGATGATGTCTATACCTGAGGGTACAACCATACTTGTATTTGGAAGTGGTGAAGGAGAATACTGTCGTATAGCATACAAAGGCAAGAGTGGATATATTAAATCTGATGCGATCACAGATAATACAAAAGATGTAAATGCAGGCGGCGGAGAACTGTTTGAGATTACCGCTTACTGTCCCTGCCGTATATGCTGCCAGAAATACAGCAACGAGCTCAACGGAGGGGAACCGCATACAGCAACCGGAACTGTTCCTGAAGCTGGAAGAACAATAGCTGTAGATCCAACAGTTATACCCTATGGATCAGTAGTGGAAATTGAGGGACTGGGTACTTTTATAGCCGAAGACTGCGGCGGCAAGATCAAAGAAAACCACATAGATGTCTATTTTGATACACACGAAGAAGCAAGAGCCTTCGGTAAAAAGATGCTTCACGTAATAGTGGTTCAATAAGAAAGGATTGATTTTACAGGATAAGGCATTTGCTTTGGTTTGCAGGTGCCTTTTTTATTAACGGAACAGATATTTTTCTGCAAACTTACTTTACTATTTTAGTTCTGTATAATATAATATTTAACGAGTGTATTATAAAATATACACCGTCAGAATGAATCATAGAAATATGGGGGTACATGACATGAAGGTTTGCGCAAAATGCGGAAACAAACTTGGCAAGCATGATAAGTTTTGCGGCAAATGTGGTTCATCGGAGATTACCGAGACCAAATCTGGTTTCCTTTCAGGGATAATCGATTTCGGACCAAAACAGAAAAAATGTATTTATTGCGGAACAACGCTGGAAGGTAAGGCGAAGTTCTGTTTTGCATGCGGAAAGCCGACTGAAGGGGGTGTTTCTCTTTCTTTTCTTGATGAAAATAAAAATGCGCCAGCTCCTGAAAGTGCCGGACTTGAATTTGAAAATGGTGTAAACCAGGCGGGCGATACAGTTGCTGAAACTGTACAGGCTGACGGTGAAAATGCAACTCAGGCACCGGAAGGACCGAAAGCGGATGTGCCCGAGCTTGATTTCTTAAAATCCGCAGAGGATTTTTCATCATCTCTTGGCGGCAGTGCAAATACCGGCGTAACACAGAATCCGGCCAGTCATCTTGCCGGTGACAGAAAAGAACAGAAAAAGAATGATTATGTTCAACCGGTTGCAGCAGCATGGAGTATACCGCAGCCCGGTTCAGCCGGTTCGGTTGTGGGTGCACCTGCACCTCAGCCTGAGGTTCCGGAAGATACTGAGCAGAATACCTATGGTGGAAACGTGGCACCGGCACCGATCCCTGCAGCGCCTGTTCCTTCGGCTGTTCAGCCGGCACCTACAGCACCTGTTGCTTCACAGCCAAAACCCATAAGTGATATGGAAGCTGCCCGCAGAGCGCTTAAGGAAGAAGAAGAAAGACGAAAGCAGGAAGAAATAAGAAAGCGCAAGGAAGCCGAAGCAGCAAGAAAAGCTGAAGAGGAAAGAAGACGAGCTGAGGAAGAGGCTGCGAAGAAGGCTGAAGAAGAAAGAAAGGCCGCTGAAGAAGCTGCGAAAAAAGCCGCCGAAGAGAAGCGTCTGGCGGAAGAAGAAGCTGTAAGAAAGGCTGAAGAGGAAAGAAAAGCTGCTGAAGAGGCTGCGAGAAAAGCTGAGGAAGAAAGGCTTGCCATTGAGGAAGCAGCAAGAAAGGCTGAAGAAGAAAGAAAACGTGTAGCAGAGGAAGCTGCCAAGAAAGCCGAAGAAGCAAAGAGGCTTGCAGAAGAAGCAGCCAAGAAAGCTGAAGAAGAAAGAAAGCGCGTAGAAGAGGAAGCTGCCCGCAGGGAAGAAGAGGCAAGGAAGCGTGCCGAGGAAGAAGCTGCAAGAAAAGCTGAAGAAGAACGCAGACGTGCTGAAGAAGAAGCTGCGAGACAGGCTAAGATAGAAGAAGAGCGCAAAGCTCTTGAGGAACTTCTCAAAACAGCTAATGAGAATGCCAAGGCCGCCCTTAAGGACTGTGAAAAAGGGACAATAACTTCCATTAACGAACTTGAAGTGGCGCTTGACGGCTTTAAGGAATATGAGTCCAAGACAGGCAGCAAGATTTCTGACAGCGAGGACAATGATGTTTTCCTGCAGCTCGAGGATACACTTGGTGTTCATTATTACGATGAGAGAGCATATAAGCTTGGCGTTCCGCTGGTTAAGGATGCAGCAATTCACGGCAAGTCCCTGTCAGCTATCCGTTATTCCGACTGGGTGATCAGGAACAGGAGCGAAGTTCCTGATCAAGAGGGACTTATGGTGGATATGCTTACCAAGGCTCTTGAAGATCCTAAGATTGTGAATAACAAAGAAGAGTTTACTAAGGCGCAGCTTTTCCTGGCGAAGGTTTACCGGGAAGGTCTGACCGTTAAGAAAGATATGCAGACAGCCTTTAAGTATTATAAGGCTTGTGCAGATGACGGAAACGCTATGGGAATCGCTATGGTAGGTCAGTGTCTTCTTTATGGCGACGGTGTGAAGCGCAATCCGAAGGAAGCTTTTGTATGGAATTTCAAGGGCGCAGAGCTTGGGCAGGAGCGAAGTATCCGGAACATTGCCCTTGCATATGATTATGGTACCGGAGTAAAGCGTGATCCGGTACAGGCTGTAGAATGGTATAAGAAGGTGCTGGAGATTTCTGCAACCGACCGTTTTGCTAAGTTCAGGATTGCGTACTGTCTTGCAAATGTTGACAGCGTGTTTGGTTTTAAGCCCACTATCGATATGTACAAAGAGGCTTATACATACGCCCAGGCTGCTTTGGATGAGGGCGAGAAAGATGCCGAGGTTGTTATCGGTTTCCTGAAGACACGTCCGGTTAACGGTCTGCCTAATTACAATGAGGCCTATGCGCATTTTGCCAAAGCGGCAAATCACGGCAATGAAAAAGCCAAAGAGTGGCTTACAAGATTTGAAAAGAAAGGCAACGGAAGCTACACCATAAGAGCTTAAATAAATAAATAAAAAAGTGGGGTTGACATACCCCGCTTTTTTTGTGATAATAACTCGTGCGTCAAAACGATGCATGGGTGTCCATAGCTCAGCTGGATAGAGCAACGGCCTTCTAAGCCGTGGGTCGGGGGTTCGAATCCCTTTGGGCACGCTTAGATAGCCCTCTTTCCTGTTTGTTATGGTGGGTATAGCGTAGTTGGTTAACGCGCCAGATTGTGGTTCTGGAGACCGAGGGTTCGAGTCCCTCTACCCACCCTTTTGGGCTATCGCCAAGCGGTAAGGCACAGGGTTTTGATCCCTGCATT
>JAILDD010000002.1 GCA_024689605.1 Lachnospiraceae bacterium | reverse complement strand
TCCGGAGAGTGCATTGTCAAAAACATCAGGCTGTGCTGCATTTTCCACACTGTACATGCAAAGGCTTGCCGCCAGCATCAGGAGAAAGATTATGAACATCGAAGAAAGCAGCTGCTGGGCTTTGCTCTTTACCACCTCTATCACAACATTCAGCGAATCACTGTATGCATTTATCCTGAAGAGCCTGAATATCCTCAGCACCCTGAACAGCCTGAATGCAACGGCGCCGCCAGGGAAGATCATCGGCAGATAATAAGGAATACATGACAGTATGTCCACAATACCATTAAAGCTTATACAGTATCTGAGCAAAGCCTTCCAGCCGGGCATCTCCGTGTAAAGAAAGGACGAGGTCCACAGCCTGAGAACAAGATCCACCGTAAAAAATATAATGGTCACATATTCTATGCTGTGAAGCAGTTCACCGTGTACAGCATTTATATCTTTGAAAGTCATGAGAATGGAAACTATCAGATTGACAACGATAGCCACAAGATTCAGTATGTCATATCCCCTGCCTATAAAGTCTTCGTCATAGCCTACTTCTATCATGTCGAAGACATAGTGCCTTACTCCGGCATGCTTCTGTTTTTCAAACTTCCACGCTCCCGGAATATGACCGCTGCCCGTATTCGATTTCTTTTTTTTCTTTTTTGCCATTTGTGATCCTGCGGCTGCTATTCAGGTCCGGAGAAGCAGCCGGTGTAATACTCGCAAAAAGCCGGCAAAATTGCCGGCTTTTTTTCATATGTTAAGTGATACACTATTACTTACGCTTTATCTCAAAAAGTTCCTTATACCAGCGAAGAGCATCGACATAAGCCTTGTAAATGGTATTCTCATTAATGTTCATGAGTACCATCTGTCTGGATACTTCCTGCCATGATGCATTCTCATACTGAACGATGAAATCATAAATCGGTGCAAAGGAACCTGTATTATCAACCAGCGCCTGTCTGATCTCCTTTGATACCTTAACCATCTCAAGAGCTTCTGCCATAGGCTGCTCAAGGATTACATCCAGCACTGAGAACAGTCCCATCAGGAAAAGCTCGGATGAAAGCCCTGCCATCTCGAATACTACGGAAAGGTTCTCGGCAAACCTTGCACGGATAAGCGAAACCCTCATGATTTCACTGGGTCTGTCAGCACAGAGTTCCTTGGTAACCGCTGTATTGATCCACTTCTTAAGTTCCTTCTGACCAAGCATTGCAGCCGCATGGCGCACGGAAGTGATTCCTGCATTTACTGTCATCCTGTTAACCATCTCTAACAGGGATATTACAAGAGCCGGGTCACGTCCTATGATATCTGCGGCATCTGACAGGTCAAAATCCACGTCATTAACGATATTTAAAAGTTCAAGATAGTTTGCCTTTAACGGTGCTATCTCCTCCTCACCATGCTTAACCGGGGTACGGAAGAAATCACCCTCATAAACATCATAGCCGCCGCCTTCCCTAAGGACTTCGAAATCATCCTTGGAGTTAACATTTACGGCTACCAGCTTGACATTAGGGTACATCCTGGAGAAATATACCTTAGCCTTTGTTATATCAATCTTCTTATGGTTGAGCAGGACATAATCAACCATCTTGAGTATTTCTTTATAATTCTCAAACTGGTTAACAGGAAGCTTGCGGATAGCAAATTTATACCCGTCGCTACGAAGCTCCTGTATCCTGTTTATATACTTTTCTTCAGGGGGAATGTCCTTATCTATGAGCAGAACCAGCTTTTCATGAGGCGCAGTGCATTGCCCTGAGATATCGGAGAATAATGAAACATTGTTCATTTCAATGAATACCATCTTATCATCCGAAATGGTATTCAGACCCATATTCTCAACAATCTCCATGCCCTCTATATTCGAAGCACCATCATAACGTCCAACACCGAGCATTCTTGGATTCAAAAGGAAATTCTCCTTTTGTGCAAAAATAGAATAAGCACAGACATTCGTATTATGGTCAAAAAGCGGTATAAGTGTCGCTAACATAAAACCCCCATTCTCCTTTCAGATAAGTAATAACATTTTACCATAAAAATACAAATAATACGAATTTTTTTTATATCAGTTCTTTCTCCAGGTGGCCGGTGACATAAGCACCAGCATGGGGAACAACTCGAGACGTCCGGCAAGCATATCAAACATAAGAACCGCCTTGGAAAAGTCCGAGAAAAAGGCAAAATTCCTTGCCGGTCCAACCAGCGAAAAGCCGGGACCGATATTGCCCAGAGCAGAAGCCACGGCAGTAAAATCCGTAGTAAAATCACTGCCATCCAGACTTATAAGCAGAACGGATACCGCAAATATCACAACATAAGCCGCAAGGAACACCATTGTGGATCTGAGAACATCCGATGACACCCTTTTTCCGTCCATGCATATAACCCTGACGGACTTTGGATGACACAGCGAAGAAAGCTCCCTTGCCAGCATTTTTACATATATCTGGATACGGCTGACCTTTATACCGCCGCTGGTACTGCCGGCGCAGCCGCCCACAAGCATCAGACAGATTATGATGTCCCTGGACAGTGCCGGCCAGTTTTCAAAATCCACGGAAGAGAAGCCGGCAGTGGTCATAATCGAGCCCACCTGGAAAAAGGCATGCCTGAACGCAGGCTCTGCCCCATAAGTTCCTGCAGACAGAAGGTTTATGGCGATAAGCACAACTGCCCCCCAGAAAGCGACAGCATAGGCCCTTATTTCTTCAATGGAAAAAGCTTCCTTGAACCTTCTCGTCCAAAGGAAGAAATAGAAATTGTAATTTAACCCCGCAAAGAAAAGGAAACCGGCAACAATATACTGTATGGTATTACTGTATCCGCCCAGCGAATCATTTTTCACGCCAAAGCCGCCCGTACTGGTAGTCGCAAGTGCCGTACAGAGAGCATCATAGACAGGCATACCCGCTACAATCAGTGACACGAAAAGCGCCGCCGTCAAGAAGAAATAAATGATATAGAGATAATATGCGGTCTGACGAACCTTTGGGGCAAGCTTTCCCACACTGGGGCCCGGGCTTTCCGCCTTCATTATGTAAAGATCCCTGCCCCCCGTAAGGGGAAGGAGGGCCAAAAGGAAAACCAGAACACCCATACCTCCTATAAGCTGTATGAAACAGCGCCAGAAATTCGTGCATTTAGACAGGTCCTCCACCGCCGGAACTATGGAAGCGCCTGTAGTGGTAAAGCCTGAAATACACTCAAACAAAGCATCGGTATATGAGGGAATCTCCCCTGAAAGCCAGAATGGAAGGGCACCTGCTGCCGAAAGCACTATCCAGCTTAAGGAGGTCATCACGAAACCGTCCTTCGCATAGAACGCAGTCTTTTTAGGCTTCTTTATAGTCAGGAGCGTCCCCACTATAAACATAGCAATCCCGCAGAACAGGTAATACCATCCCGACTTCTCACTATATACCAGAGAGACAATGAAGGGGGCGGCCATCATGGCGCCTACTACCTGCACAACCCTCCCCAGCAGATAAAAGATCATTGCATAATTCATAACAGTATATCCTTGATGTCGTTAAGACCTTCGTTGGTCGTAACTATCACAACATTATCTCCCATACGTATGTCATCATGACCTCCGGGTGTAATGACGCGTCCATCCCTGACTATAGCACACACAAGTATGCCTTTCTTGAGCTTCAGTTCCATAAGAGGCTTGCCGGTGACATCGGATTCCTGCCTGATAACAAATTCCAGAGCCTCCACCTTTCCGTCCAGGAGCCTTGTAAGAGTCTCCACGTTGCTGCCGTAAGAATTTTCCATAGCCCGGACATACTGGAGTATCATCTTGGCTATGGCCGCCTTCGGGCTCACTATGGCTCCGATAGGAAGATCCGAAACCACTTCCTCAAAGGAAACGTGATTCAGCTTTGTGATAGTCTTGGCATGCCCCATCTTGCCTGCGAACATGCTGAGCACCATATTTTCCTCATCCAGTCCGGTAAGGGTAACAAAACCGTCCCTGTCAGAAATGCCTTCTTCCATAAGCAGCTGCCGGTCAGACGCATCACCGTTTATTATCATTGTATCCGGGAGAAGCTCACTCAGCTCCTCGGCACGGGTTTTATCCAGCTCAATGATCTTTACTTCCATAGCATCCCTTTCAAGACGCTTTGCAAGATAATAAGCCGTGGTACCGCCGCCCGCTATCATAACGGAACGAACCGGCTTTTCCTTTATTCCGATCTTGGATAAGAGCTTATGGATCTGAGAAGGCGGCGTGATGACATACATGTTGTCACCCACATGAAGCTCGGAACGTCCGTCAGGTATTGTCACCTCGCCGTTCCTGAGTATGGCACAGATCAGAGTGCCCTTATGTATCTTTGATGAGAATTCATAGACGCTCATCCCTTCAAGGACAGAGCCTTCAGGGATAGGTACCTGGATAAGGTCTATGCGCCCCCTTGCAAACGATGTGATCTCAAGGGCTCCCGGCACCTCCAAAAGTCTGGCTATATTGCCTGCACAGACCAGCTCGGGATTTATCGTCATTGACAGTCCGAGCTCCTGTGAAAAATATTTGACTTCTTCATTGTAGACAGGGTTACGCACCCTGGCGATAGTCTTCTTTACTCCGGCCTTTTTCGCGATAAGGCAGCACAGGAGATTGACCTCATCTGCACCTGTAACGGCAATAATGATATCGCAGCCGCCTACGTCCGCCTCCATCTGTGTCCTGAAAGATGTGCCGTTTCCCTCTACCCCCTGTATATCCAGCTGGGCCAGGGCACGCTCGAGTTTTTCTCCATTAAGGTCGATTACGGTAACATCATGTTTTTCTTCACTAAGCTGCCTCGCCAGTGCAAAGCCCAGCTTGCCGCAGCCTACGATCACTATCTTCATATGAGTATCCCCTCCGTATGAAATCGCATACGGGAGATATTTTAACATAATTACGGATTATCTGCCATCACTCTGTCTGAACAGCTGCTTTTCAAGCTCCTTTATCGCCGCCGGAACTGCCGTTTGATTCCTCAAACAAGTCATCAAATTCATGTTCATCTACATCTACATTTGCCAGCCAGCTTTCATACTCGGCCTGATGTCTTGCTCGCTTTGCCTCCTCGCTGCCGAGTTCCGACTTAGGGTGATACATAAAGTCAAGCCCCCCGAGTTCATGCAGCCTTTCAAAATGCTCTTTCCCGATGGCAACATATACCGCATAATTCTCGTCCGGAAAACACCACCCTCCACCGTCCCAATAATACGACTGGATATAGGCAACATCATCAGGCGTTATCCCTTCTTCAAACTGCAGATTCTCTACATACACGGAGACCTGTCCATAATATCCTTCATCAGCTGCTGCCACATACATATATATGCCATCTTCCACTTCACGGGCAACTGCTTTCTCAGAATGAAAGCACACAGGAAGAAGTGGTTCCTTCCTGAAATCTCTGCGCAAAACCTTCTTCCCTGACTCTTTGTTCTTCTTTTTGGTCTTTCTCATACGAAATACCTCCTTGTGTTTTATTGCTATAACCATGTAGCTGCTTATCACAGTCATGACCACCTGCTATCGTGCAGGTGAGAAAAAGAAAGATTAGCTTTTGACAGCCTCATCCTTGTCTTACAATAAGAATAATAAAACAAGAGCCTGTGCAATATTGCACAAGCCCTTGTATTTGTGTTATTACCGGATAAAAAGCTTTTTCACATCTCTTTAATATGCTCCGCCATCACTTCGCCAAGCTTTTTCTGGTTCTCCGCATCCAAATGTACTCCATCCGCAACGCTGGCCTGCACATACAGTGTAGCATCAAGATATTCGCAGCCATACATCTCCGCCAGTGTCTTATACCAGCCTGCTAACTCCCTGGATACCTTCACGGAACTTTCATAACCGAAGCTGTCCCCCAGCCAGGAGTCCCTGATCGAATCTGCGATATAAGGTGGAGACACTAACAGTACTTTAAATGAATCCTTACACCTAAAGTGGTTATAGCTCTGCACCTTTTCCAGCATTATCTGCATTTCTCCTGCAATGTCCATCGCAGAATATGCAAACTTACGCTTACAGTCATTGCCGCCAAGCATAATGATAAGTATGTCAAAAGGCGTATGGGATTCCATACAGGGACCGATATAATTAAGACCGTTCTTCTCACCCTCTGCAGGATCATCCGTAGCAATGGTGCGACCGTTCTGTCCCTCTTCAATGACAGCGTATCTATCCCCCAACACCTTCTGCATAACCTGCGGCCAGCGGGTATCTTCCCCGAAACGAATCCTATTGTCCGGATCATACCCCCAGGTAAGGGAATCCCCGAAGCAGATGATGCGCTTTTTTGTGTTTGCTGTTTTTGATCCTTTGTCCGACATGGCTGTCTCCTTTCGTGTTGCGTGGTACATAA
>JAILDD010000253.1 GCA_024689605.1 Lachnospiraceae bacterium | reverse complement strand
GTAAGGCTTGACCTTGAGTATATAGACCAGTGGTCCCTTCTGCTTGACTGCAAGATACTTCTGCAGACAGTGGGAGTAGTTCTTTTCGGAAAGGGTTCAAAGTGATGAGCGAAGAAGTTTATAAGTTAAAAACGGCTGTGATGATGATAGTGTTCAACAGACCGGACACAACAAAGGAAGTTTTTGAAGAGATCAGGAAGGCAAGGCCTTCAAGGTTTTATCTGGTATCGGATGCTCCCCGGAAGGGCAGGCCGGATGACATAGATAAGGTTAAGGAGTGCCGCGAGTATGTGGAGTCCCATATAGACTGGCCCTGCGAATTCAAAAAGAATTACGCGGAAGAAAATATGGGCTGCAAGGAGAGGATGCATACCGGTATCAGCTGGGTACTTTCCCAGGAACCCCACACCATAATACTTGAGGATGATGTGGTGCCTGCGCCGGAATTCTTCAGGTACTGCGATGAACTTTTGGAATTATACAAGAATGACAAAAAGGTAATGATGATATCCGGTACGAACCTGCTTAAGGGAGCAAAGATAAAAGGTGCATATACATTCTCCTGTTTCTCAAGCATCTGGGGATGGGCTACCTGGGCAAGGGCCTGGAAGTATTATGATCCTGATGTAAAGACCTGGCCACAGGTAAAGCGTAAAGGTGAGCTTAAAAAAGTCCAGAGCGGTCTTTCGTATCTGTTTATAAAGAAACATGTGAACAGTGTCTACACACATAAGAAGGATACCTGGGACATACAGTGGGATTACTGCCGGCATACCCATGGGGGACTGGGGATAGTTCCTGCTGTGAATATGATACGCAATATAGGCTTCGACAGGGAAGATGCTACTCATACAAACGGAAGCTGCGATGAGGATTTCTCATATGGAAAAATGCGATTTCCTATGAAAAAGAGAAAAGTCATTCGCCGTGACACGGACTATGACAGGGCTTACATCAAAAAGTATTACGGGACAAAGAAGATCATGGAGGTTCTGAAAAGAAAACTCCATATAATCTGATTGCCGGGGGAAATCTGCATATGTTTGAAAATATAGAACTGATAGTATATGATTTTGACGGCGTTATGACTGACAACCGTGTCCTGGTGGACCAGAACGGGAATGAGAGTGTCATGGCTAACCGGGGTGACGGCTACGGCGTGGGCATGATAAGGAAGCTGGGCATTGAGCAGGTGATCCTGTCCACAGAAGTGAATCCTGTGGTTGAGATGCGTGCTGAAAAGCTAAAGATTGAAGTGATACACGGGGTGTCTGACAAAAAGGAGACCCTGGAAAAATATTGTGCCGAAAAGGCCGTGGGACTGGATAAAGTCATGTATATCGGTAATGACTTAAATGATATAGAAGCCATGGGATGCGTAGGTATAAAGGGTGCACCGAAGGATGCTGAGCCTGAGATACTTGAGATTGCCGACTGGGTATCCGGAAAGAACGGCGGCTATGGCGTGGTAAGGGAGCTTGCAAGGCTCATATCAGGCGAGAGGAATGCGTAAGGACAACGGTATTTGATATGTGCAGATTTTCAATAATCACACCTACATTTGAACAGGCTGAATATATTTCCGATACCATTGAATCCGTATTGAATCAGAGCTTCAGGGATTTCGAATATATAATAATCGACAGTTGCTCTGAGGATGGTACGAAGGAAATAGTGGAGTCCTATGCTGCAAAGGATAAGAGGATACATTATATCCGTGAAAAGGACCGGGGCCAGGCTGACGGCATAAATAAAGGACTCCGTCTGGCAAAGGGCGAGATCGTGGCATGGCTTAATTCCGATGATTTTTATTTCGATGAGCATGTGCTTGAGAATGTTGATAAAGTCTTTTCCGATAATGAGGGACTTAAGCTTGCCGTAGGTGATGCCTGGTACTGCGACAAGAATAAGAAATTTACCGAGTATAATAAATCTGACAGGAATGTAACCGATGATGTGATCAGGCGCTGGTATTACATAGTGCAGCCTGCCTGCTTCTGGAAAAATGAGCACAGGCTTTTGGATGATAAGTATCACTATGTTTTCGACTGGAAGTTTTTTATAGAATTGTTTTCATCCGGCAGGAAAGTATATACCCATGAGCCCTATGCGGTATACCGGATGTATGAGGATAATAAGACCGGCTTAAACAATGCGGCCCGCCGCAAGGAAGTATACAGGCTGCAGAAAGAGATAGGAAAAGATAAGCTGAACATATCCTGGTGCAGGCATGTGTATCATGCATATGCAAGTGCGGAAAAAAATGGATGGCCCTGGCTTAAGGATATAGTGGATTTTGAGAGCAAGGTGCTTTTCCATCTGACGGATAAGAAGATAGCAGGCTTTTAAACTGAAGGCAGAACAGGGGGAAAATGTATGCTTTGGGTTTTAATGACTACCTACAACAGAAGAGAGCAGACAGTGGATTGTTTTAAGTCACTGTTAGGAGCTTATAAAGGTCCCGTGACAGTAGTGGATGTGGATGCCGGAAGCATTGACGGTACCGGTATATATTTAAGAAAGTGCATGGATAATGCCCAAAAGAGCAGGCGCTACGGCAATCGTGACATCAGTCTTAAGATACTTCACTGCAAAAAAAATGTTTACTGGAATCAGGGCATGCGTTATGCCATGTCCTATGCAGCCAAGCATGCAAAGCCCGGTGATGACATACTGCTGGTAAATGATGATGTGGTATTTTTCGAGGATTCCATTGATACCCTGATGAAGAGAAGGAAGCGCTACAGGGCGAATGCAGTCGTAGGCGCAGTCTGTTCCGAAACCGGGGAGCAGACCTACGGAGGCGTAAGGACCTTATCGAAATTCTTTGCAAGGTTCGAAGTGATCCCGCCTGCAAATAAACCTGTGCTCTGCGATACCTTCAACTGCAACTGCCTGCTGATGTCTCTGGAATGCATGAAGAAAAACGGAAACCTTGACGGACACTATACCCACAGTATGGGAGACTACGACTACGGCCTCCGTATGAAGCGCAAAGGCCTCAAGGTAATAAGCAGTGCCGGCTATGTGGGCACCTGCGAAGCCAATCCCATAGAGGACAGCTGGCAGGACCCCGAGCTCCCCATATTTGAGCGTGTAATGAAAAAAGAAACTCCCAAGGGACTGCCTGCAAAAGATTGGTATTATTTCGTGAAAAAGAACTACGGTGTACTGTCAGCGATATATCACTCAGTGACACCGTATGTGAGGATAGTTTTTGGAATATAAAACTTCCCACTCACTGAACTAGCCAGAACGACACTCGCAATTGCACCGGAACAATCACGATGCGTCCTTAGCCGAGGGGAAATCCAGCGCTTACAGCCCGTTGTTATCCGGTGCAGGGCTGCAAGACGGTACGCTTTTTGCCGGCTTGCATGTGACGGATAACTACGGGCTGTTAGCGGTTAGTTTCCCGAGGCGTTGCATCGGTTCCGGCGCATATGCGAGTCGTCGTTCTGCTTTCCACAGACTATAGGTGGGAAGTTTGGGTTTACAACTAAATTAATTAGATAATAAGGAGAAATACTATGGGTAAGAGAATATTGGTGACAGGTGGTGCAGGATTTCTGGGTTCGCACTTATGCAACAGGCTGATAGAGGAAGGCAACGATGTTATCTGCCTTGATAATCTTTTCACGGGCACCAAGGACAATATCAGGCATCTCATCGGCAATCCCTATTTTGAATTCATAAGACACGACGTCACCGTCCCTATCGTTATTGAAGTGGATCAGATATACAACCTGGCCTGCCCTGCCAGCCCGGTTCATTACCAGTATAATCCTATAAAGACTACCAAGACCTCCGTGCTCGGTGCCATGAATATGCTGGGACTGGCAAAGAGGGTTCACGCAAGGATACTGCAGGCTTCCACATCTGAGGTATACGGCGATCCCGAGGTACATCCCCAGCCTGAAAGCTACAGGGGCTGCGTAAATACCATAGGTATCAGGTCCTGCTATGACGAGGGCAAGCGTGTGGCTGAGACTCTTTTCTTTGATTATCACAGAATGAACAATGTGGATATCAAAGTGATGAGGATTTTTAACACCTACGGCCCCAACATGCATCCTGCTGACGGAAGGGTGGTTTCCAATTTTATAATGCAGGCCCTCAGAGGTGAAGATATAACGGTATATGGCGACGGCTCACAGACCAGGAGTTTCTGCTATGTGGATGATCTTATCGAGGGTATGGTAAGGTTGATGAATTCAAGAGACGGTTTCACCGGCCCTGTCAATATCGGTAATCCCGGTGAGTTTACCATTAAGGAGCTGGCTGAGATGGTTCTTGAAAAGACAGGGTCTGACTCAAAGATCGTGTATAAGCCCCTTCCTTCGGATGATCCCATACAGCGCAGACCGGTTATCGATCTGGCAAAGAAGGAGCTCGACTGGGAGCCCACTATTCCCCTTGATAAGGGACTGGATAAGACTATTGAATATTTCAGGCAGTTTGTGTAAAGAGTGGTCAGTAAACTGCAATGAAAAATGCTCCGTCTAAAAAATCCTCTGTCATAGAGTATATTGTCTGGATTCCGGTAGTTATCTGGATAGTGGTGATTTTTATTTTTTCACTGCAGCCGGGAGAGGGTTCGGAGAATACCAGCCTTCATGTTACCAGCTGGATCCTGGGGATGATCTTCGGGACGGAGACGGTGGAGCAGATTCCGGTAACAGACGTGGGTCTGAAAAGATTTGATGAGATAACACGCACTTTTGCCCATATGAATGAGTATATCGTACTGGGACTTCTTCTGGGAGTTACCGTTACGGTAAACGGCTTCAGGGAGAAACTGCGTGTTTTTTATATCTGTGCCATAGGAGTCTGTGTATCACTGACTGATGAGTTTGTGCAGATTTTTGTGCCGGGGCGTTATGGCGAGATAAAGGATTTTGCCATTGATATGGCAGGTATAATGATCGCCACCCTTGTCTGGCAGATATGCGGCGATATAAGGCTTAAACTTTCAGCTAAGCGCAAAAAAGAAGATACAGAGCATGGCCGCAGAAAATACATGAACTTTGAGCTGGATGATGTAAGCTTTGATGAGGCTGCGGAGCGCATAATGGAATTTGCGGAAGAGGGCAGGCATTATGTGGTCACTCCCAATGCGGATCATGTGATGCGTCTTCAGAAGGATGAAGAGTTTCTGAAAATATATAAGGATGCAGACCTGGTTATCACCGACGGAACGCCCCTTTTATGGATTGCTGAATCCCTGGGCCACCCCATAAAGGAAAGGGTGACGGGAGCTGATATGTTTCCGGAAATCTGTAAAAGGGCTGCGGAAAAGGGAAAGTCAGTCTTTATCCTTGGAGGTACCGGCGGCAGTGCAGAGTCTGCTTCTCAAAAAATGAGAGAAAAGTTCAAAGGCCTGAATATCTGCGGGTATTACGAACCGCCTATGGATTTTGACAAGGATGAGAAAGAACTTAAAAAAGCCATTAAAGCCGTAAACAGGTCAAAGCCTGACATTATCTTTGTATGTCTGGGCATGCCCAAGCAGGAGAAATTTATTTATTCAAATAAGGATGAGCTGGAGTTCCATGTGGCCCTTCCCTTCGGAGCGGCGGTGGATTTTGCTGCAGAGAAAAGCCTCCGGGCACCGGTATGGATGCGCAAATGCGGACTGGAGTGGTTTTACAGATTTTTACAGGAGCCCGGCAGGCTCTTTCACAGATACTTTATTGAAGACATGCAGATTTTTCTTCTGGCATGGAAATACAGGAAGGAGATCTGATAATGCGCATCGCGGCAGATATGACATCATTATCGGATAACCTTTCAGGACTTGAACGCTATGCCTTCTGCCTGGTCAGTGAGATGATAGGTTTTGGCAGGGATAAGTGGTACCTGGTTGTAAAGAATGAAGTGCCGGAGCGGGTAAAACGGCTTAAAAGGACTTATCCTGACAGAGTCTGCCTTGTTCATGTAAGCGGAGGGAAGCTGATGGTTAACCAGGTAAAGCTTCCGCTTGTCATGTCAAACATTAAGGCAGATGCATATCTGTTTCCGTCGTTTCCAGTGCCGCTTTTATTTGGGAACGCTTTTGGATGCCAATGTGCCCATGGAAGACAGAGCGGGAAAATATATTCTCTCATTGCAGATGCTGCCGTGATGGACGTGCCGGAAACCATGAAGCTTAAATCAAGGCTGCTCTTCGGTCTGGGATACCGGCACAGTGTGAGTGTATGCAAATCCATAATCACCATATCCCATTTTTCCGAAAAGAGGATACGGAAACATTTTAAAAACGTAAGAAACATAATTTATGCTCCCTGCGGTGTTGTGTCAGGTCATATGGATGGATGTGCCGGCAGAATAGGTGCCGGAGCATATTCATCTGGAACAAAATGTGCAGGTGAAGATAGTCTGGGATCATCAGAAAAAGCATGGGCCTACATAAAGAAAAAATACGGCCTTCCTGAAAAATATATACTGGTATTATCAACCCTGGAACCCAGGAAAAACATAGGTCAGGTATTCAGTGCATATGCAGATTTTGTAATAAAAAATACTGATGCGCCAAAGCTTGTTGTTGCCGGAAGGAAGGGCTGGCTGGTAGATGAGGAACTCGCATCAATAAAGGAAAATTTTTCTGACCGCATTTGCATTACGGGATTTATTGATGATGATGATTTAAAGTCAGTATATTCCCACGCGGATTTTTTTGTGGACGCATCTGTGTATGAGGGGTTTGGCATGCCTCCCGTAGAGGCGTTAGCTAATGGAGTAAGGCATGTCCTGGTATCTGACATACCTGCCCACAGGGAAGTGCTGGGTGAGGATGCGGTTTATTTTAAATTACATGACGTAAAAGGCCTTTCCGCAAAAATGGCACTGTTATACAGGGATAATACAGAACAACAAACTGAGCCTGCGTGCCTGAGAAAGTATTCCTGGAAGAAGAGCGCCGAAAATGTTTATAGGCAGATGCAGGCGTATAATAAAAACTTTTCATAGGCTAGAGCAGGCGGGACTCCAAGTGTGGTGGGCGTCAACTGATTAAGGTATAATTATTATCAGGGAAAAAAGGGCGATGACGAGATTTTTGATCAATCGGTATAACATGATCCGGGATACTTTGGCAGTAAAAAAAGCTGCAAGGAATTTTGTTGAGCCTTACAAAAAGGGATCAAGGCCTGCCGGAATTAATCTTTATGGTGATTTTGTATCAGGAACAGGAATTTCCAGGAGCGTGAATCTTCTGATGGGAAGCCTGAAAGCCGCAGGCATCCCATGTTCAAGGCACCAGGTAGAAGAACGGAGCGGTATTCCTGGGAATGTGAAACGGCAGACTGACTATGCAATAAATGTTTTTCATGTGCAGCCGGCAAAAATACCGGCACTTTTTGAAAAGCTGAAAGCTTCTGACCTGGACGGTCACTATAATATTGCGTACTGGCTGTGGGAAACACCGGTTTTTCCGCGGGAGTGGATAGGCCTTTGTGACTGTTTTGATGAGATATGGACGCCCTCTGTATTCGTGGCGAAAGCATTGCGCAGGGTGACTAAAAAAATAATAAAGGTATACCCCTGTGCTGTAGCGGGAAAGGAAGCATTCATTCCGGAGGACAGTGTCTGCGTGAGAAAAAAACACGGCATTCCTGAAGATGCTTTTGTTGCCGGGATAATTTATGACAGGCGCAGCGGTTCGGAACGGAAGAATCCGGACGCGTCAATAAAGGCTTTTCGCGAGGCCTTTCCGGATGGACGGGAAAATGCCTGCCTGATGATAAAGGCAAAGTGCCTGAATGGTGATGACCTGTCGCATTTAAAAAGAGTTTTAGGCGGGGAAAAAAGATTTGTCATCGTACAGGATTACTTAAGCCATGAAGATACCGTGTCCTTGCTGGCAAGCTGCGACGTGCTTCTTTCCCTGCATAGGGCAGAGGGATTCGGCCTGACCCTGGCTGAGATGATGAGCTGTGCAGGAGTGGTCATTTCCACGGACTATTCTGCTACAAAAGAATTTGTGAATGAACGAAACGGCTGTCCGGTTGCGTATAAAAAGGTTGTTACAAAAAAGGACTATAGCGTGTACCGTGCAGGAACGGTCTGGGCTGAACCTGATATACACGATGCAGCAGGAAAGCTGCGTAAACTTTATGATGATCCGGACTTAAGAAAGAAGCTTGGTGAAGAAGCAGAAAAATCAGTTTCGGAACAGCTTTCTGCAAGAAGGATCGGAGCAAGGATCAGGGAGAGAATGGAAACGGTCTGTGGTGCCTGAATGAAAAAAACGAAGATATTTGCTGCTTACCTGCCGCAGTTTCATGAAACAGAAGATAATAATTTTTTTTGGGGAAAAGGCTTTACCGACTGGGACAGCGTCAGAGATGCAAAGCCCCAGTATGAAGGCCATAAGCAACCCCGTGTTCCGAAGGGAAAGGATTATTATGATCTTTCAAATTCTGAAACCCTGAGAAAACAGGCTGAACTGGCCGCGTCATATGGGATTGACGGTTTCAATATCTATCATTACTGGTTTAAGGATGGAAAACAGGAACTGCAGCTGCCGGCCGAATTGCTGCTGGAGGACCCGGAGATTGAGATCAGTTATTTTTTTACCTGGGATAATAATTCCTGGCGGCGGACATGGAGCAATGTAAAAGGAAATGACTGGGCGCCTCTAAGGGACAATGAGAAAAAGCAGGGCGAGGCTGTTCTTTGTGAGCTGGACTATGGCAATGAAGCGGAGTGGGAAAAACACTTTCAGTACCTGCTTAAGTTCTTCAATGATGAAAGATATTTAAGGATCAACGATAAACCGGTATTTGCTTTTATGACTTACCGGGAAGCGGAAGTAATGAAGAAGATGATTGCTTACTGGCGCAAGAGAGCATCGGAATCCGGATTGGCGGGGCTATTTATTCTGACCAATTATGACAGGATGAAAGGGAGGTTTCCCGGAGACCGGTATTTTGTATACCAGCCGTCCTACAGTGCATGGTCATTCCGTTCCAGATGGGAAAATCGTTTGGAAAGATATCTTAAGATAAAGCCTCGTTTGGATTCGCCTGTTAAGTATCTTTATGATTATGATGCGGTCTGGAAGAAGATAATTAGTTTTTCGGAAAGCAGGCCTGAAATCATACAGGGCGCATTTGTAAGGTATGACGATACTCCGCGCAGGGGAAACAGGGCACTTATAGTACGTAGGGAATCTGCTGACAGTTTTTACAATAACTTGAAGAAATTATATGAGAACTGCATGAAGAACGGCCAGGACATTCTGCTGCTTACCGCATGGAATGAATGGGGCGACGGCGCGTACCTGGAACCTGATGAAGATACCTCGTATGCTTATCTTGAGGCTGTAAAAAAAATCAAAGAACAGTTTGACAGGTAAAGATCGTTTCAGAGAGAAAATATATGTTTCATGAGATAAGAGAATTCTTTGCTTTGCAGAGCAGTAAAAGAAAATGGATAAAAAACAACCGGCATAACGGAACCTTTCCGGTCAGCCTATTTGACCCGGGACTGGTGACTGTGGGAAAAGCTTCCTATGGAGAGCTCAATGTTATCAGTTTTAACAATAAGAGCAGATTAAGGATCGGCAATTATGTTTCCATATCCCAAAGGGTTACATTCCTGCTGGATGTGGAACATAGGCTGGATACGGTTTCAACCTTCCCGTTTAAAGCGAAGATATTAAACGGCGGTGATGAGGCTTTTTCCAAAGGGGACATTGTCATAGATGATGATGTGTGGATCGGTTATGGCGCAACGGTCATGTCTGGGGTGCATATTGGACAGGGAGCCGTGGTGGCAGCAGGTGCTACAGTAACAAAGGATGTGGAACCATACTCTATTGTAGGCGGTGTCCCGGCGAAACTGATAAGATACAGATTTGATGAAGAAATGATAAAAGAGCTGATGCAGCTTGACTTCGGAAAGCTTGACGAGACTTTCATAAAGGAACATATAGATGAACTGTATCAAAAGGCTGAAAATGTGAAAGACATCCAAGCCCTTATCAGCCGAGAAAACCTGTGATGTATTTAGTTGTGATATGAAGACGGATAAGCTTAAAACTTTAAATACTGAATATGGCAGGTATTGTAGTGTTATAGGTCTGGCAATTAAAGCAGGCAAGATAGAAAGGGCGTTAGCCGCACTATCTGTGTGCGGGGAATTGTTATATGAATCTAATCAGTCATATACGGATGACAGGTTAGAGTCATATATGGAAGATTTGTCGGCATTAACAGATGACAAAAGGCTTTCCGGCATCAAATCAAAAGAAAAGACAGTGCTTTTTTATGACGGCTTTGGAACGGATACCAGGGGGCTGGCACTGATATACCTGAAGGCGCTGATCGGACTGGGTTATAAAATAATATATGTATCACCGCTGCACTCAAAGGATGGCCAGCCTGTAATAGACAGCTTGCTGGCTGGAACGGATACAGTAAAGGAGTACGTGGATCTTAGGCACCAGTATCTGAAACAGCAGATTAGCCTGCAGGAGATTATATTAAAATATGAGCCTGCCTCTGCATTCTATTATTCGCTCCCTAATGACATAGCAGGTTTGCTGTGCTTTATGCAGCTGAAGGGAATCGTTAAGAGATATTTAATTAATCTTACAGACCATGCCTTTTGGCTGGGGACAAATGCTGCTGACCGTTATATAGAATTTAGGGGGTATGGAAAAAGCGTTTCCGTACATCATAGGAACATTGTTGTAGATAAACTTGTAGACCTGCCGTTTTATCCCTGCATTAATAAAGAGGTAGAATTTAAGGGTTTTGATTTTGACGCCGTAGGGAAGAAGATTCTATTTAGCGGAGGGGCTTTATACAAAACAATAGACGAGAACAGTACTTACTACAGGCTGATAAAGAGACTGCTTGATGAAAACAATGACCTTCTGTTTTTGTATGCCGGAAATGGAA
>JAILDD010000228.1 GCA_024689605.1 Lachnospiraceae bacterium | reverse complement strand
GGTTCTTCCGTAGTCACAGTTGTAGGATCATCTTCAGATGTCTTTACCACTGTACCCATCTCATATCTGACTCCGCATGCCGAATCGGCAGCCATGGCAGGAAGGGTAACATCCGCCGTGTTCATTGCACTGCCTGCGGGATCCGGTATGTCATCCTTGCTTATTTTCTCGTATTCGTCTGCGCCGGTCTTTACACTGCGGCTTGACTCCACATACTCAACGGTATCGCTGATAGTAGGTGCTTCCTCGACAACCGGAGGTGCACTGTTTTCCTTATCCTCGGCGGCAACATTGACCTCTGCTTCCGTCTTTATCTCCTGGGTAACGTCGATCTGCTCATATACGATCTTGTCTTCCACATGGACCTTTGAGTCAAACTCAGCGAAAACAAGACCATCCACCGGATCGATCTCTACCGTATAGTCACCGCTTTCAACATTGGTCTCGTAAATTATGCCATCCAGGTCAGAGTCCTTGAATACAGTCTCTTTGTCATTCTTGTCAGTCAGGTGAACCGTAAATTCAGTATCCGTAACAAGCCTGTCTGTCTCACTGTTTATGAATTTTATCTTGAGGTCTTTTTCAAGGGATGTGAAAGTTACCTTTACTTTCGTTCCGTCTTCATCATCCTCATCATCCTGCTCATCTTCCTCTTGCTGCTGTTCTTCTTCCTCCTCTGCCGCAAGCTTGGCAGCAAGCTTTGAATCAGCCACAGCCATGAGTCCCGCCTCTCCCGCAACGGAAACGTTCCCCAGCATTGCCCCGGTATCGGCAATCTGCTTTGACAGATTCTTCTGGTTCCTGCCGGAATTGATGGACAGAACTATGATCACGCATACAAGAAGCAGAACAACAGCAGCAATTATAGATGCGATCTGCTGGGTCTTCTTGTCATGCATCAGTTTGTCAGCAATATAAGTTACTTTTTCTTTGAAATCCTTTTCCTTAAAGGGCTTCTCTACGACGCCGTTCTTATTCTTTTTTACAGCCGGATCTGTCTTCTTTCCGGATGCTTTTTCTTTATCTTTCTTTGCTTTATTATCTGCAGGATTCTTTTTCTTGTGCTTCCCGGCCTTGCTGTCTGCCGATTCTTTTTTCTTTCCGGCCTTCTTCTCTGATTTATCCTCTTTCTTACGGCCTTTCTTCTTTCTGCCGGCGGAGGCGCCGTCTAAATCTGCATCGGAATACTCGTCTTCCTCGAAATCCTCAGACTCCTCATCATATTCACTGTCATACTCATCGGAATCCTCATCATCGTATTCATCAGGATTCACGCCTATCTCATCATCTTCAAGTAAATCTTCAGCCTCTTCAGAATCCGTCTCATCCTCATCATATCCATCCCCGGATTCATCATACTCATCTTCCGGCTCGTCATATTCACTGTCAGGATCATCAAATTCATCATCCCCGAACTCATCATCTATCTCAGGCAGGCCTTCGTCTTCGAGCGCTTCCTCTTCAAAATCCTCATCACCCTCGAACACTTCCGGCTCGTCATACTCATCCAGATCCGCAAATTCATCTACTTCAGGCACATCTCTGGGTACCCTTTTTACTTTGCGGCCTTTCTTCGAAGATGACTTGTCGACTACACCAGATTCTTCCGGGCCGTCCTCAGGCACGATATCATCCACCAGGACATCCTCTACAATCTCCCCCTGGAAGACTTCGCTGCCCGCATGTTCCTCGTCCGTACCGCCGTTTTCAAAGGCCTCCACATGGCTGTCATACTCCGGCTCTTCCTCCGGTTCATCGTAATCATCAAAGTCTTCGTCTCCGGTCTCAGCGTAGCCCTCATCCAGAAGATCCTCATCATTTAAGGGTTCCGGATCCCTGTCGTCACGCTCATCAGAAACCATGCGTTCAAGCACGCCGGTATCGTCAATATCTATAAATTCAATTTTGTCCTTTTTCTTACCCATAAGTGATTATTTTAGCAAGTGCTTCGGGCTACCCTAAACAACTGAATTATTTTACCATAATCGGCCTATTTTTTCCATCCATACCATCCGTCCCCACCACTTTGCCGTCAGTCGGCGCATACTGATATATGCTGTAACCTGACACCTCAGTCACACGTCTGAAGGCATAGTGGCCAAAGGGCCGCTTAGGCTTCCGGTCAGAGGGAAGCACAAGATACTCCGTACCGGTATGTATGCATTTCTGCTCCAGTTTGGCAAAATCCGCCACATCGCTGCTCATCAGCAGATAGAACTCCGCCGGCCGGTCGGAATCCACCACGCTGTATCCATATGGCATTACGATATCTGCGTCATACTGCCTCACATAGGGAAGGAATTCTTCAGTAAAGGCCGCATGTACCACTTCATCATCAGATATGTCATGAAGTCTGTCCACTACCTCCACCACCTCTGTCGGCATACGATAGACATTCGAAAGATTTGTGAGATCATCCTCCTCTATGGATTTTGATATAAATTCGCCGCCGAAGAATAGCACTACCAGCACAAGCACCACGCCGCTCACGGTATGCTCCCTTATGATCCTGCTGGCTACATAACCTAAACCTATTCCGATGGGAAGCATCCAGAAAAGCTGCCAATAGGTATCTTTACTGATGAACTTCGTATAGACATAATAAACCGGCGGCAGAAATATTCCCAGCAATAGAATAGCGCTGACATCCACCAAAATGGTGCGTGTCCCGGTATTTTTCTCAGTCACGGCAATATAAACCAGGCCCACGAAAAAGATGATCATTATCACACCGCTTCCGCTGTACTGGGAATATGCCGTAAAAATACCATTAAGTATCTCTGCCATCACTTACCTCTTCCATAATGCTAGGTCAGATAAAACATCATGCAGGCCACTCCCGGAACAGCCGAGAAAACCCACTTAAGTATCATAAGAGGACGTTTGATCCTAACTGCTAGCAGTACCACTAAAACGATCTCCATAAAAAGCATCATGAAGACAGTCTGCGTTCCTATAAGTGACGCTGCCGTATTCAGTATGAAAAGCATCACGCCTAGTCCGTTTAAAGATTCCGGAACAGTATCGTCGCTTATGGTGCTGCAGCGCTGGGATATTGTACACAGGAGGAGAAAAGCGTAAAGAACGAAAACACCTGCAGTCACCCCATCACTGCTTTCCGCAAATATTCCCTGGAAAACCTCTCTGGTATATTCCGAATATCCCCCCAGCAGGTTTATCATGCTCATTATCATCATAAAAACGGGAATCTTTCTTATATTTCCCTCAAAAAGCCTTATGGCGATCTCCTTGTATATGAGACAGGAAACGATACCAAGAAAAACCGGCATCACCGTATGGGCTATGATCAGCACGTGAAGCCCGCTGACATTTGAAATCATGGCCACAAACATGGGATAGGGAGAAACAATATCCCTTAACAGATGGCCCCCCGGCATTCCCGTAAAGGGATAAACCCCATACATTTCACCGCCTGATGCTGCCGCGACAGCATCCGCAATCCAGGCTGCGTCATCCGCATAGGATCTGGCAGCAAAAAGCGAAAGAAAAAGCTGCAGGGCAAAAACCACGCCAAATACCATCCAGGTGGCTGCATCGGCAAACATGAAGCCCTCAAAAGAGGACAGGCGGAAATATACATTTATGGTTCTGGATGCAAAGGCGTAAGTTATGATGACAACGGATGCGATACAGAATACCGTCATTACCATCATTACAGTTACGGTTAAGAATACAAGATTTTTATGAAGCAGTATGCAGGGAACAGCACATACTTCAAAAACAGCGAACATAAGAAACAGCCCGCACAAATATATCTCTGCCAGGGACTTGTCCCTTTTTTTTATGAACTGGGAAGGGACAATTCCCGAAACAGCCGGAAAGATAACCAGCCATATGGCGAGATTTATTATTGTCTCCGGACCTAAAGTCAAATCAGAGATACTCCTCTCTGCCTTTGTTCCTGAGTTCCTCCAGAAGTTTCTTTATATCAGCGGTATGCTCGGCCGAACATATAAGGGTGGCATCTTCGGTATCCACCACTACCACATCCTCAAGTCCCACTACAGCTACCAGCTTGTCACCGGCTTTGACAATGGTCCTCTTTGTGGATGTGCTCTCCACATTTCCCATGAACACGTTTCCGTTTTCATCGGGGGCATTGAGCCTGCTGAGGGCCAGCCAGGAGCCCACATCGTCCCAGCCGAAATCACCGGGACAGACATAAATGGAATCTTCCTTTTCAAGGATTCCGTAATCCACAGACTGGGAAGGCATTGCCTCAAATGCAGACTTAAGCACAGCCACCTCTTCACTGCTTCCTATGGCAGCTTCAATATCCGTAAGGCCTTTATAAACCTCAGGCATATTCTTCTCCATTGAAGCGAGGATGGCTGAAACCTTCCATATGAACATACCGGAATTCCAGAGATAGTCTCCCGATTCCAGATACTGCTTTGCCTTCTCTAAATCAGGCTTTTCTACAAACTTTTCAACCCTGCATACCCCGTCAGCATTGGAAGCCTTGTCAAATTTAATGTAACCGTAGCCGGTTTCAGGCTCATTGGGGGTAATTCCCAGAGTTACAAGACGCCTCTCGCCCTCTGCTCCGTTTTCCGCAGTCGCTACAGCCTTTTTAAGAATATCCACATATTTGTCTTCATATGCGATCTGATGGTCGCTGGGCAGAACCAGCATTACGGCATCGCCGTACTTCCTGCGCATATATACAGCTCCCAAGCCTATGCCCGGGGCCGTATTCCTTCCCACAGGCTCACAGATCACATTTTCCTT
>JAILDD010000197.1 GCA_024689605.1 Lachnospiraceae bacterium | reverse complement strand
CCATTTTTGAATATGATATTGATAGTACAACGGACGAGCTGGATCAATATTGCTCTGATTGTGACTTTGTGGTTCATGCGGCAGGAGTGAACAGGCCGAAGGACGCCTCCGAGTTTATGGAGGGCAACTTTGGATTTACATCTACACTCTTGGACAAACTGAAGGAAAAGAATAATAAAGCACCTATCCTGATCACCAGTTCTGTTCAGGCAACGCTTTCTGGCCGGTTTGGAGACTCTGAGTATGGAAGATCTAAGCTTGCTGGCGAAGAACTGATGTTCAAGTACGGGGAGGAAACCGGTGCCCCTGTTTTCGTTTACCGCTTTGAGAACATGGTGGGCAAATGGATCAAACCGAGGTATAACTCCGGCGTGGCAACCTTCTGCCATTGTATTGCTCGTGGGGAACCCATCACTGTCAATGATCCAAGCGTTTTACTCGAAATGGTTTTTTTCGATGATATCTGTGAAGAAATCTACGATGCGATGGAAGGGCATCCGCATCGCTGCCATTACGATGGCGTGGAAGCTGTTCCGGATGAGAATGGTCGCTACTGCCACTGCCCGGTAAAGCATAAAGCAACATTGGGGGAGATTGTTGAACTACTTCATAAGTTCCATGATTTCCAGCAAAATTTCTCTATTCCGTTGCTCAAGGATGGTAGCTTTGAGAAGAAACTCCATGCGATGTATCTCTCCTATCTGCCGAAAGAAACCACGATTTTCGACTATAAGATGAATGTGGATCAGAGAGGTAGCTTTACGGAGTTGATAAAAACTCCTGATCGCGGACAGGTCTCCATTAACATCAGCAAGCCCGGCATCACAAAGGGTCAGCATTGGCATCTCTGCAAGAATGAGATTTTTATAGTAGTCAAAGGGCATGGCATGATTCAGATGCGGAACCTGAAGGATGACGAGATTGAAGAATATGAAGTGAACGGTAATCGTATCCAGGGTGTCTGGATGAAGCCCGGATGGACACACAATATAATTAATCTATCTGATACTGAAGATCTTGTGACCGTAATGTGGGCATCTGAAACTTTGGACAAGGACAGACCGGATACGTATTTTGAACCAGTGTGAGAAAGGGAGAAAAAGATATGGAATACCCGAAATGGAAAGAGAATGGAAAGATAAAACTGGCGATTATTGTTGGCACCAGGCCGGAAATTATCCGACTTGCAGCTGTGATTCAAAAATGCAGAGCCTATTTTGATACCCAATTGTGGCATACTGGGCAGAATTACGACTACACATTAAATGGCATCTTCTTCCGTGACCTTAACCTTGCTGATCCAGATTACTATATGGATGCTGTGGGTGATGATCTGGGCGCCACTATGGGGAACATCATCGACAAAAGCTATAAGGCGATGGTTGCGACGAAACCGGACGCGGTATTGGTTCTTGGTGATACGAACAGTTGTTTAAGTGTGATAGGAGCAAAACGTCTTCACATTCCGATTTTCCACATGGAAGCAGGCAACCGTTGCAAGGATGAGTGTTTACCGGAGGAAACAAATAGGCGAATAGTAGATATTATTAGCGATGTAAACTTGGCTTATTCTGAACATGCCCGGAGATATCTCGCGGATTGTGGGTTGCCAAAGGAGAGGACATATGTCACCGGAAGTCCCATGGCAGAAGTGTTAAGCAATAATTTGGAACAAATCAAGAATAGCGATGTCCATGCAAGATTGGGATTGGAGAAAGGGAAATATATACTTCTTTCTGCACATCGTGAGGAGAATATCGATACAGAAAACAATTTCTTGAGTTTGTTTAATGCAATCAATGCGATTGCAGAAAAGTACAATATGCCGATCCTTTATTCCTGCCATCCACGCAGCAGAAAACGGCTTGAAGTTATGAAATCAGAAGGGAAATTCGAGCTAGACTCACGCGTCATTCAACACGAGCCTCTTGGTTTTCATGATTATAATTGCCTACAGTACAACGCTTTTTGCGTTATCAGTGATAGTGGTACTCTTCCAGAAGAATCCAGTTTCTACACCTCAATTGGTCATCCAATTCCTGCGGTTTGTATCAGAACAAGCACTGAGAGACCGGAAGCGCTTGACAAAGGTTGTTTTGTTCTCTCTGGTATTGATACGATAGGTTTGATCCAATCTGTAGAATTGGCAGTAAATATGGCCAAGAATAATGATAATGGTATACCGGTTCAAGATTATACAGATACGAATGTAAGTTCTAAAGTAGTAAAGATAATTCAGAGCTATGTTGGAGTGGTTAATAAAATGGTTTGGAGAAAAAATTAACATCATATTTGTATATTGATCCCTTGAAACAGAAAAACCAATATACCGAAGAAAGGTTTGGGCAATGATTCATAAAGCACTTTTGCTGGTTGTTTTTCTGATAGTCACGCCAATTGCATTAGGCATTCCTTGGACGGTGATCCTACCTCAGGGAAACCGGTATAGAATGCTTGCTTGTTTTCCTCTGGGCTATTTTATTGAACTGGCGATTTTTCATATCCTTGCCGTTCCTTTTGCATTCCTTGGGGGTCATTTTTCCTCGTTAGTGATACTGTATTCTTGTATTATTGCTATATTAATCCTTTTTTCAGTATGGTTTGCAGTGAAATATAAACCAATCAGACTGAAACGACCTCGATTTGTATCATGGGAAGTGGTGTATCTTCTGGTGTTTAGCCTGCTACTTGCTTGGCAAGTATATAATGTGGCAGTTAAAGATACTACTTATTGGTCATATGATGATGCCGTTTATGTAACTTATAGCGCGGATGCAATTCGGTACGATAGAATTCAGGCAGTCGATGTAAATACGGGAATTGCCATGGCTGGAATCACAGCTGTTCGAGCGCTTCAATCCAGTTTGTTGTTTCCAGGTTGCCTTTCTTTAGTGACTGGAATATCAGTTACAACCATGTGTCGTACCATTCTTGAAGTTTTTGATGTGTTATTAGCATATTCAGCCTATGCATTTTTGGCGAGTGTTGTATTTGACAAGAAAGAAAATGGGTTGATTATGTTAATTCTTCTTTCTGTGTTGCATATTTTCGGACATTATTCTCCATACTCAATTACATTCCGTTTGTTGGGCCCGAATTATCAAGGGAAGGCAGTGTTGGCTGCGAGTTTGTTTCCATTTATGTTTGCTTTTATGGCACAGAGACTTACCGAAGAATATGATCGTAAAACCGGATTTGTCTTGATGGCACTTTCTATAACAGCTACTGCATTATCAATGTTTGGGATGGCAACGTTTATTATAAACAATACATTGGTTGTTGTACTTTCACTTTTTCGAAAAGAGAGGAAATGGAGACATCTGTGGTATTTAGGATGGGGATGTATAATGCCTGTTCTGTATGGGAGTGTATACTTCATCTATAAGTATTTCATATGGTGAGGTTAAGTATGCAAGCGTTTTTGAATAGAGTGAAAGAATTTAGCAGTTATCACTGGCAAGGCGGAGTCTATCAGTGGATCTTCTATGCTGGAATTATACTGGTACTGATATTTGAAAAAAGAAAAACTATAAAAGTAATTTTTGGCTGGATGCCGGTGGCATATCTGATCTGCATTTACAATCCACTTTTTTGGTCTGCCATGAGCTTTGCGGGAGCCACCACTTATAACTCCTATTTTGCCCGGATGTTTTCATTTATACCTTTAATGTATACAATTGCAATGGGTATAGTCTGTTTGCTGGGGAAAGTACAAGGTTGGCTAAAGTTCCTGCTTGTGGGCATCGTTTGTGTGTTTTTAGGTATAACTGGAACAAGTATCTTTTCTCAAGACTGGTATACTAGTGCGAAAAATCCCAATAAAGTATCTCAAGATGCCTATGAAGTTGCATTAGTGATGAAAGACGCGGAGACAGAGGATGGAAATATTCGGATTGCAACAATTGAACCTGTAACGAATTATATGCGACAGCTTGCTGATTTTATAACACCTTATGCTAGAAATCTTGATACATTAGCATATGTGTTATCTGCAGATCCGCCGGATGTTATGGTTGCATTGAAAATGGCCGGTGAACAGGATATGGATTATATCCTGACCCATCGGACAGAAGCAACAATTAATGCATTTGCAGAGCAAGGGTATGAGCCATATGCACTTACCACTAATATGGCGATTTACAAGGTAACAGGTGTAAAAAGAACACGCAGAACCTTGAATGAATCACGTCAGGTCGTAGCTATAACTCAATATGATGAAAACGGGAATATTATTCGGGCAAAAGCTGGGTATTCTATAGTTGCATATGAATATGATGAAAATGGATTTCGCACTGTAGCGAGATACTTAGATGAAGACGGGAATCCTGTCGATATAAACGGGGGATATGCATCTTTTCATCAGGAATACTCAGATCGTGGGCTGGTAAAATCGACAATTTACAAAGACAAGAATGGAAACCCTGTACTAATTGAAGGAAGATTTGAAACGCGGAATGATTATAATATTTATGGTAAGCTGATCAAGGAATCGTATTATGATGAACAAGGCAAACCAATGTTACGAACAGATGGATTATATGCAAGTCGAGAAATAAAATATAATAATAACGGAATAATTATAGGCGAAAAGTATTTTGACACAGAAGGGGATCCTTGCATAAGTGCTTCCGAATATGCAGAAGTTCGTCGCGAACTAGATGAAAACAGCCGTGTGATACGAGAAGCGTATTATGATGCACAGGGTAATTCTTGTGCAATTTTAGCCGGATATGCTGCATTTTCTCGCGAATATGACGAGATGGGGAATTTGCTTTATGAAACATATTATGATGCGGAAAATAATTTGACAAAACGCAATACGGGAT
>JAILDD010000189.1 GCA_024689605.1 Lachnospiraceae bacterium | reverse complement strand
AGCAGAGAAAGAATATACAGTAGGCGGACTTGCAAGTGCAATGAGCGGTCCGGCAATGGCTGTCGCCATAGGATATGCATTAAAGTGTCCTCCTCTTGTTCTTTTTTCACTTATTGCAGTCGGATTTTCATCCAATGCGCTTGGTGGCGCAGGCGGACCTCTTGCCGTGCTGGTAGTTGCTATCTTTGCAGCTGAGATCGGAAAGCTTGTATCTAAGGAAACAAAGGTTGATATACTATTGACTCCGCTCGTAACTATCGGTGTGGGAGTCGGGCTCTCTGCACTTGTGGCACCGCCTCTCGGAAAGGCTGCCATGTGGACCGGTAATCTCATCATGTGGGCGACGGAGCTTCAGCCGTTCCTTATGGGGATACTTGTTTCCGTGCTGGTAGGAATAGCCCTTACGTTGCCCATATCTTCGGCTGCAATCTGTGCAGCTTTCGGACTGACCGGTCTTGCAGGCGGTGCCGCTGTGGCAGGATGCTGTGCCCAGATGGTAGGCTTTGCTGTTATGAGCTTTAAGGAAAACAAATGGGGAGGCATTGTATCCCAGGGAATCGGTACTTCCATGCTGCAGATGCCCAATATAATAAAGAATCCCCGCATTTGGATAGCACCCATAGTGACCAGCGCCATAACAGGACCTCTTGCAACATGTGTGTTCAAGCTTCAGATGAACGGCGCTCCGGTATCATCCGGTATGGGTACCTGCGGACTGGTAGGACAGATCGGTGTGTTCACAGGCTGGACTAATCCCAGTGAAGCGGCACTTACGCAGGGCGCAGCGGCTATAACTCCCGGTGCATGGGAATGGATAGGGCTTATACTTATATCTTTTGTACTGCCTGCGGTAATAGCACCGCTTATCAATATGGCCTGCAGGAAGATAGGCTGGGTAAAGGACGGAGATCTTAAGCTTGATTAATGCAGTAGTTATGGATGCGTAGTTATAGGATAAATTATTGAGGGTTTGCTATGAGTATGAAATTAAAATTGATGCTGGTGTTTCTTGTGATAGGTGTGGTTATGTTTGTTCCTTCTGTGAAGAACACCATCGCCCTTTCAAAACCTGCGGTGGATCTGTATGAGCTGGATGATGCCGGGTTTGCGGCATTGAAGAATGGTCAGCATGTAGCAGTGGATGTCAGGTGCGTCTGGGGCCAGCCTATTTCTGTTGTAACCCAGAAAAAGACTTTCGGTGTGGTTACCTCTGAAAAGGAAACTTCCGGTTATTTTGAAATCCCCATTATACATCAGGACAGCAATGGCGAAATGTACTGGGATCATTCCGTTATAATTGCTGCCGGAACATCACAGTATTCACAGCTTGAAAGTCAGATGGACAAGACGTGGAACTGGTATGACAGCAGTCTGTGCACATATGATAATATGCCAACCACACTGTTCAGGGCAGATGGGATACTCAAGAAGCTTACAGATGAGGATATAGACCTGCTCATGGAATATAATGAGGAGATAGGTCTTTCTCTTTCAAGAGAGGAAACCCTGGAATATTTTACGCCTTATTATATAGTGCAGGATAAAGGACAGCACCGTACGACGCTTATCCTTGGTGCTGTTTTCACACTTGTTGGCCTGGTATTCCTGGTGCTTCTCATAAAAGAGCGCAGGGATGAGAGCTTTATGAATTCCATGGCACCCAAGACTGCAAGGGAGTACTATGGACCTCAGGGAAATGATCAGGATGATTTTAGCGCATCGAATGTGAAATCAGCATTTGCAAGTTCAGCCAAGGTAGATACTGCTGCGGCATCTGCAGGTTTTGCAGCACAGGGCGGGGCCGTTACGGCGTATGGTAAGAAAGAGGAGACTTTTACACCTCAGACTGCACCGACGGAAACTCCGGATGCTCTTAAAAATGTAAATCCCATGTTTGGAAATCAGGCGGTAGCACCGGAAATAGTAGGTGCTTCAGCTGAAAGTCAGCCTGTAAATAATCCGAATCCTTTCGCTGCACGGACAGCAGGCGGGAGCATGGATTCTTATCTTGGCGGAGGTGCACCTCAGCCGGTCAGCACTTATGAAAGCAAGACTACAGGCCTCAACGGTAACGGTCTCCAGTCACAGATTCCGGGAGGCAGCGCATCCATGGATCCGATCCTTGGCAGTATCTCACAGCCGGCAGAAAATGTATTTTCGGGGAACGGATTATCACAGAATTACAATAGCGTGAATTCCTTTGGTGATGATTCAGGACGTGGTCTGTACGGCACACCCCAGGGGCAGGGAGCGACAGTACAGGGGGCAGGCAGTTCAAACGGTTTCGGAAATGCAGATCCTTTCGGTAATACGAATACTTTCGGAAATGCCAACACATTCGGAAACGGACAGGGTGGAAATCCTGTGTAAATTCAGGCATTAAGAGAGAGCAGATCATCAAGCTTCGCATGTGCGTCTTCATAGTTTGTGAAAACAAAGGCGTTTATGCGGAGCTTTTTTGCTGCTTCGACATTGACTTCCCGGTCGTCCATGAAGATACATTCCTCGGGAATAAGTGAATATCTGTCTAACAGTATTTTATATATTTCAGGCTCAGGCTTATTTATTTTTTCAAAGCCGGATATGACCATGCCGTCTGCCAGGTCCACAAAAGTGAACTTCGATTTTCTGTGCAGTTCAAAATAATCCTTTGAATAATTGGAAAGAAGATAGATTTTATATCCCCTGGATTTTAACTCCTCAATCCATGATCTGCTGTAATCATAGGAGGCTATGATATCCACCACGCGGTCAAAGAAAATCTTAGCCTCATCCCGGTATTCCGGAACCCTTGACTTCATCTCGCGAATAACATCGTCAAGGGGAATTGCACTGCGGTCTATCTCGTTCCAGAGCGGATTCTCTACTATACGCTCCTTAAAGACTCTTACAGTTTCGTCATCGAAACCCAGGTCATCACGCATATATGCCTCATACCGGAAATCAGCAAGTACCATACCTATGTCGAAGATAATATTTTTTATCATAATTCCTCCGTACGTATTGTAAATTACCCACACCGTATAGCCTCGCCTGACGGTGTAAAGTGAGCCTTAGCAGTTCTCGGAAATGCTTGAATGGTATAGGAACGGGCCACCATGGAGGGTGGCCCGAGTGAACACCGCTACATGGATGTAGCGTGTGAACGGTTTCGTACGAATGACATATATTATGGCATTTCCGTAAGAACTGCTTGGCGAACGGCCCCACCGGCAGGTGAGCTATCGGTGTGGGACGTTTCGTAAAATAACACTTACTCTATGAATGATACAACAGTACAAAGAAAAAGCAAGATGCCGAATAATTCTCAATTGTGAAAAATTGTATCCACAAGGCTGACTTTAACAGTATTTTTGTACATATTACACAAATGAAATGTCTTGAATTATGGCACATTGAGTGGTAACATAACTCATAGATCAAATGTACTGAAACAAGGGGGTTTCAAAGCATAGGGCATTTGTCCTGTCTTTGAAATTTTTTATTTTAGGGCATCTGGTCAATGGGAGGCAGAGTAATCTGCATAAAAATAAGGAGGCAAACTATGAAAAAGAAACTTTTGGGCATGCTTCTTGCAGGTGTTATGTCAGTAACAGCTCTTACTGCATGTACATCAGGAAGCGGCGAGACAACAGGTACCGAGACCGAAGGCGCTGAGAACGAAGGCGGCGAGGCAGCAACAACAGGTGAGGGCGGTGAGCTTACAGGTACTCTTAATGTAGGTGTTATCGGACCTATGACAGGCGCTGCTGCTATTTACGGAACTGCTGTAAAGAATGGTGCTACTATCGCAGTTGATGAGATCAATGCACTGGGTACAGGTTTCCAGATGACACTTGATCCTCAGGATGATGTACATGATCCTGAAATCTCTGTAAACGCATACCACACACTGCTTGACAATGACGTTCAGGTTATAGTAGGTACTGTTACTACTTCTCCCTGCGTAGCTGTTTCAGCAGAAGCTAATTCTGACCGTGTATTCATGCTTACACCTTCAGCATCTTCACCTACAGTTACAGAAGGCAAGGACAATGTATTCCAGCTGTGCTTCTCAGATCCTAACCAGGGTTCTGCATCAGCTCAGTACATCGTTGACAATGCGCTTGCAACAAAGGTTGCTATCATCTACAACAACGGTGATGCTTATTCATCAGGTATCTATCAGACATTCAAGGCAAAGGCTGAGGAGCTTGGTCTTGAGGTTGTTTCAGAGACAACATTCACTGATGATACTGCTACAGATTTCAAGGTACAGCTTGGAGCAGCAAAGGATGCAGGAGCAGATCTCCTTTTCCTTCCTATCTACTATCAGCCCGCTTCTCTTATCTTAAGACAGGCTTCAGAGATGGGCTATGCACCTAAGATGTTCGGTGTTGACGGTATGGACGGTATCCTTACTCTTGAGGGATTCGACACATCTCTTGCAGAGGGCGTAATCCTTCTTACACCTTTCTCAGCAGATGCTGCTGATGAGAAGACACAGAGCTTCGTAGCAAAGTACAATGAGAACTACAATGAGACACCTTCACAGTTCGCTGCTGATGGTTATGACTGCCCTTACGCTATCTACAGCGCTCTTCAGTACTATGCAGCAAACAATGGCGGTCTTGATGTAACAGGTATGTCTCACGAAGAACTTTGCGAGATCCTTATATCTGTATTTACAGATCCTAACTTCTCAGCTGACGGTATCACAGGTGCAGGCATGGTATGGAACAGCACCGGTGAGGTAAACAAGGCTCCTAAGGCTGTTGTGATCCAGAACGGCGCATATGTAGGTATGTAATAGAGATATTCAAACCGGAAACGACTTGATATTTAGAGACTAGACATTGCAGGGGCTGTCCGGAATAGGGACGGCCCCTTATTCTATAAAAAGAGCAGATGTGATGAAAGTGTACTCGATTTAGTGCAAAGAATGTAGTAGAATAGAAACTTGTTGAGTGCTTTTTCACCACATTTGTGGCAGAGGCGAAATACCTTGTATGCCTGCATGTGTGGCATTGGTAACATAAAGGATTTATAAAAGAAACTTTCACAAGACAGGGAGAACGCTATGCTGACTTATTTAATAAACGGAATCAGCCTGGGAAGTGTATATGCGATAATAGCCCTTGGCTATACCATGGTTTACGGTATTGCGAAAATGCTTAATTTTGCGCATGGTGATGTCATCATGGTAGGCGGGTATGCATCCTTCTGTACCATGACATATTTAGGGTGGCCCCCTGCACTTGCAGTTCTTTTTTCCATGATCGTGTGTACAGCGTTAGGCATAATAGTGGAACGGCTGGCATATAAGCCGTTGCGCAGTGCTACATCCCTTGCAGTGCTTATCACAGCAATAGGTGTGTCTTATTTCCTGCAGAATGCCGCGCTTCTTATATGGACGTCTAATCCCAAGGTTTTCCCGGACATATTTGCATCTATTCCGCCTCTGGTTATAGGGCATGTTGAGGTGGCTGCTGACGGAACAGAGAGCGGCGGTATTGTTATTTCAGCTACTACGCTTATTACCATACTTGTAAATATTGCAATAATGGTTGGGCTTACTCTGTTTACCAGTAAGACAAAAATGGGAAAAGCCATGCGTGCGGTATCCGAGGATAAGGGAGCTGCAACTCTCATGGGAATAAATGTTGATTTCACCATATCAATGACCTTTGCCATAGGTTCCGGTCTGGCTGCAATAGCAGGCGTGCTTCTTTGTACAGCATATCCGAATTTGGTGCCTACCACAGGAGCAATGCCCGGTATCAAGGCCTTTGTTGCAGCGGTATTCGGAGGTATAGGGTCAATTCCCGGTGCTATGTTAGGCGGTATTCTGCTTGGCGTGATAGAGATAATCGCAAGGGCACTTGTTCCTTCGGTTCCTTCTGATATATTCGTATTTGCAGTGCTTATCATTGTCCTTCTGGTTAAGCCGAGCGGACTGCTCGGTAAGCAGATCAGGGAAAAGGTCTGAGAAAGGAGGCAGATAATGGCAGAAGAAAAAATGGCAAAAAAGAAAATGAGCAAAGCCTCTAAGAATGCTTTCCTGAATTACGGTATCGTGCTGGCATTTTTCGTAATATTCCAGACACTGTCATCTACAGGCATACTCAGTAATTCACTTAAGGGACAGCTGATACCGGTGGTTTCATATATGATAATGGCTGTTTCGCTGAATCTGGTTGTTGGTATATCGGGCGAGCTTAGCCTTGGGCATGCAGGCTTTATGTCCATAGGCGCATTCACCGGAGTGGTGGTTGAGGCAGTGATACTGTCCAATTCCCCTGCGGCTGCAACTCTTTCAAAAAATCCTGGACTGCAGATTCTGATACTTGTGGCATCAATTGTGGCAGGCGCGATCATCGCAGGAGTTGCGGGTGTACTGATAGGTATCCCCGTGCTCAGGTTAAACGGTGACTATCTGGCTATCGTTACCCTTGCTTTTGGCGAGATCATTAAAAACCTGCTTTACTGTCTGTATATTTACATAGATGATACAGGGCTGCATTTTTCACTGAATCCTGCTTCTTTGACTGGGACAACTGTTTTAAACGGCCCCATGGGAGCAACCTCCATAAAGAAGATTTCAATCTTTGCAGCAGGCGTAGTTCTGTTGCTGGTAGTACTGGTAATTGTACAGAACCTTGTTAATTCAAGATCAGGAAGGGCCATAATGGCCATAAGGGACAACCGTATAGCGGCTGAGGCATCAGGCCTTCACATCACAAAGTACAAGATGATGGCCTTTGTTACATCGGCAGCCCTTGCGGGAGCGGCAGGTGCACTCTATGCCCTTAATTATTCAACTATTGTACCGAAGAAATTTGACTTTAACACATCGATACTTATACTGGTATTCGTGGTGCTGGGCGGAATAGGAAATATGACAGGTGCGCTTATTGCGGCGGCAGTGCTTACTGTGCTTCCGGAAATGTTAAGAGATTTCCAGGACTACAGAATGCTTGTATATGCTATCGTGCTTATACTTGTAATGCTGCTTACGAATAATGCAAAGGTAAAAGCTGTACTTGCCGGAATCTTCAACAAAAAGAAGAACAGCGATGATGCAAAGGAGGTGGCATGATGTCTGATAATAATGAGAAGAAAACTGCCTCTGAAAGCAATATAGTTAATCTTCCCAGCGATACCATTATAAACAAGAGGGACATGGATAAGCCTCTTGTTCTGGAGACGAGGCATCTGGGAATAGACTTCGGCGGTCTTACTGCAGTTGACGAATTCAATATAGGTGTGGGTGCCACAGAGATAATGGGACTGATCGGACCGAACGGCGCCGGCAAGACTACTATTTTCAATCTGCTCACAAAGGTTTATCAGCCTACCAGGGGTACCATACTGCTGTGCGGCAAGGATACCCACGGCATGACACCTGCAGCTGTCAACGAGGCCGGCATTGCCAGGACATTCCAGAATATCCGGCTTTTTGATAAGCTCACCGTGGAAGAAAATGTAAAGATAGGTCTGCATAATCATATTAATTACAGCATGATGAGCGGTATATTCAGGCTTCCTTCTTACTGGAAAGAAGAAAAAAAGGCACATGAAAAGGCACTTGAGCTGCTTGATATATTCGGCATGGCAGATCAGGCAGATGTGCCTGCGGATTCCCTTCCTTACGGTGCACAGAGAAGACTGGAAATAGTCAGGGCACTGGCAACAGAACCCAAGATACTTCTGTTGGATGAGCCGGCAGCCGGTATGAATCCCTCCGAGACAGAGGAACTTATGGAAAATATCCGCAAGATAAGAGATGAGTTCGGTATCGCTGTAATGCTTATCGAGCATGATATGAAGCTGGTTATGGGTATCTGCGAGACTATTGCGGTGCTCAATTTCGGACGCATAATAGCAAAGGGCACACCTGTTGAGATACAGAACAATCCGCAGGTTATAGAGGCTTATCTCGGCTCCAAAAAGGATGAGTAATAAGTCAATGGGCGTCCGTGCTCCGGAAAAGCATGGTATATAAGCCGGATAGATCCGTGGCCGGCAGTGAATCTCTCGGGGAGCCGCAAGATAGCGGCAGAAGGAGGAAATATGGCAGCAATGCTGGAAGTTAATGATCTGAATGTGTTTTACGGAAGCATTCATGCGATAAAGGGAATATCCTTCGAGGTAAATGAGGGTGAAGTGGTGACTCTGATCGGTGCCAATGGTGCCGGAAAATCTACAACCCTCAATACCGTCGGCGGCTTGCTGAAGGCAAAAAGCGGCAGCGTTAAGTTTTGTGGCAAGGATCTGACTACGACTCCTGCGCATAAGATACTGAGGGAAGGTATGGCACTCTGCCCGGAAGGCAGGCGCATATTCCAGCAGCTTACCGTCAAGGAAAATCTTGAGATGGGCGCATATACCAGGAATAATGCAGAGGCCCTGGAGACTATAGAAAAGGTCTTCGAACAGTTCCCAAGACTTAAGGAGAGACAGAAGCAGAT
>JAILDD010000134.1 GCA_024689605.1 Lachnospiraceae bacterium | reverse complement strand
GTAAGCCCTCATTCATGGACACCATAATGCCGAAAACACCAGTATTCATGTGGGGATTAAGGCATAGCTATATTTAACTGTTGCTCATTGAAAATTTAAGATTTTTTTAAGAGGCTCGGACACTCGCGCTGAACCCTGTCCGACCAGGGCATGAGATCATCAAGAAAACGCAGGTCTGTGTCGTCCGTATGTTTGGGGATTTCGGTGAGAAGCAGCTCGAAATATTTGTAGGTATTAAGCTGGTTCGCTTTGGCTGTTTCAACGAGGCTGTAGAGTATGGCACTGGCCTTTGCACCGTTATCTGATTCAATTAGGACGAAGTTTTTCCGTCCAATAGTGAAGGGGCGGATCGCCTGCTCGGCATAGTTGTTGTCGAGCGGTATGCTTCCGTCATCCAGAAACCTTCGGAGGTACTTTTCCTGGTTGATGCTGTAGGCAAGGGCCCTGCCGATAGTACTGTTGTGAGTGACCTGTTCGTACTTTGTTTTTACCCACGCAAAGTAGGCGTCAACTTTCTCTTTCAGATGCTGCTGACGCTGCTTTTTACGGTCCCTTGGGGAAAGATCGTCATAGCTGTTGTCCATGTGCATGATCTCCGTGATCATTCCGTATGCTTCCCAGGCTATGGATCCTTTGGCGGTTTCTTCGCCTATGGACTTTATGAATTCGGCGAACGGTCTTCGTGTATGGATCCAGCAGCCGGCGATGTTTAGGTCTTCACGTTCATTGCCGAGCGTATGGTAGACCTGGTAGCCGTCCGTTACCACCGTACCGGAGAAGTCCTTCAGGAATTCCCTCGGATGGTCGGCACGCCTGGAAGGCTGCCAGTCAAAGAGCACAACAGGTGGGGATTTTTTACGGGGGCGGTTCCTGTAGACCCACATGTAGGTCTTTTTGCCGCCGGTGACTTTTTTGCCGTCTATCCGCATGACCTTGACGGGAGTTTCATCAGCATGGATTACTTTGCTGTCGTAGATACGTTCATGCAGCCTGTCGTATATAAGAGAAAGGTACTGCTCCGAACTGCCGATGACCCAGTTAGCCATGGTGTTTGAGCTTAAGTTTATGCCGTTGCATTTGAAAGTCTTTGACTGCCTTTCAAGGGGAAGTGCATTTACATACTTTCCGTTTATGATTGAGGCAACAAGAGCGGGAGTCGCAATGCTGTTCCTGAAAAGGTCGGCAGGCCTCGGTGCAGTGACGATATCACCGGTATTGTTTTTTGAGGCGTAGACATGGAGATGGTGCTCGTCAACGATGAATGTTTTAGGGATTATGTGAAGACGTTTGTAGACCTTAGGTGGCAGCTCCTTGTAGCCTTCGGGGAACTTTTTAGCAAGCTCTTCGTCGGTAAGCCTGTGCTCGATTATGCGTGCAGGAAGGCCGTCAAGATCGGCTTCCCTTTTGCCTTTTGCTTTTGAGCGTTTGTATGAAGAGATGACCACTTCGGTAATTTCAGGCTCTGCGGCATCAGGTTTTACCAGGAACTCTGCTTCGTTGAAAGAATCAAAGAGTGTCATCTGGCCCTCTATCATGCCGAGGCTGCTTTCGGATTTCTTTCCGAAATGGCGCTGGTTCATTATCCGGATCTGTTCAGTGAGGAGCTCAATCTGGCGGTTGTTGTCAGCGAGCATGGAATTGGCAGAATCAAGCTGTGCCTGGAGCGCATCAAGCTGTGCACTCAGGGAATTGATTATGATGATCAGGGTTTCCTTGTCGAGGGAATTCAGTTGTTCCGGGGAAAGTTCTGCCATGAAAAGCTCCTTTGTCCTGCTGAATAAATCATAGCAGAAACAAGGAAAAAAGGCTAATCAAGAGGAAATGGACATTCGTGAAAATGCCTATGGATCAGATGCACCACAATGGCGGTGGTGTACGCTGGAAATGGAGCCTTAAATAAAAGAAAAAGGTATCCTGCAGAGCCCTGAAGGCTTTAACGGAAACGCTGAAAGCCTTTCTGGAGCTGTGCATGATACCCGTATGATAGGCCGGAAGGAGGCTGAAAAATTTCTCTGTTTTGCACAAAAGATTTTTGGAAATTCAAGCTGACTGCTCAGGGCTGACATCACGGATGACGGGGTCAACCGAAAATCCCCGCATGAGCCATCGGAACTGTTCCGGGGAAAGGGAACGAAGTTCATCGGAATTTCTGGGCCAGGAGAACCTGCCGGATTCCACACGTTTGTAGAGCAGGAGGAATCCGTCGCCTTCCCAGAGGAGTCCCTTTATCTTTGATGCGGAGTGGCCGCAGAAAAGGAAAAGGGTGTTTGGCCGGAACAGCTCCATGTGGTACCTGCGTTCTATTATGGCGGCGAGTGAATCGATGCCGTACCGCAGGTCCGTGAAGCCGCATACGATATAGATACCGTTAAAGGTATTGGGATCAGCATCCTTAAGCATGGCGCACCGCCTTTATGATACTGCATATGAATTCTTCCGGTGCGGAAGGTCCGAGTTCTACGGTGATGTCATGCATGTGTATGCGTACGCATGAGTCGGTTGCAAAAGTTGTACAACTTGCGCAACTTGTACAACTTTTGCAACTCTGGTCATGAACGGGAGTAAGAACCTGAGAATTGCTGACGGACACCGGAACAGGAGGAACTGCTAACGGAATGATTTCAGGAAGTGCCTGTGAAACGGCCTCGTCCTTTAGTTTGCGTTTCCAGTAGAAATAGCTATTCCTAGAAATGTTGTTCTGCTGGCACCAATCGGCGACTGTCAGACCGCTGGCATTCTGTTCTGCAAAACGAGTTGCCCACGCTTCAAGTTTTGCACGGTTAACGATAGATCTTGTTGACATGAGATGATACCTCCTTCAGCTTTGGTTGGTAGATTGCGAAATGGTGATATTATCTCAAAAAAGTGGTAAGGTATATAAGGTACCTATGGTTGAGGACTTACTTAGAAGGTGTTTATGAGGATTTTTGCATTAGAACTCGATAATGATATCAAGGGAATTGATAAGAGAAAAGAGTATATTGAACAGCTGCTCGGCAAACTGACAGAGCCGGAGCTGGTTGTTCTTCCGGAACTGGCACTTTGCAGTTATATGGCAAGTCAGGAGATATGGAAATATGCTGATGTTCAGGGAACAGATACCGCTGAGTGGGCTATGAAGATGGCCCGGAAATATGATACTTATATCGGCGTCGGCTATCTTGATAAAGAAAAAGGGGACTATTACAACAGATATATGATTGCCGGAAAAGATGGTGTTTGCGGAGTGGTCTCAAAGTCTGAAGGGGAGTCTGCGGTTTTTAAAAGAGGTGACTTTGGAAGTACTGTATCAACGCCTTTTGGAACAGTCGGTGTCGGTATATGTTTTGATTCGAGAAGGAAGCACTTCTACGATAATGTTAAGGATGAAACTCTTTCTCTTATCCTTTTTCCTCATGGATGTCCGGCTGATCCAAAGAAGCCTGAAAAAGAGCATAAGGAGAATGATGCAAGATGCATGATGTATGTTAATGCGTTTGGTGTGCCGGTTGTATATGTTAACAGTATAGGAGAACTTGAATATATGCCGGGAAAAATGGGTGAATTAATGAAAAATGCTGGTTTCCGTATGAATGGAATGATTCATGGTGAGAATATTCTTCCGGGAAATTGGCTATTTAAGCAGTTTATATTGAAACCTGATACAGAGGCAGGTATAAAACTATACGATGAAGGCATTTCGAGAGAAAAGGGATAGAAATAAGATTTTTCTTGAAAAAGATTTTTAATTCGTTTAGCCTTTTCTTAGGACGTCCGAATCTTTCCTAAGAAGAGGTTTTTGATAATGAATAAAGAACAACTACACAGGCACATTTCCGAGAGCACTGGGAATGAGAGCAATATATGCCAGATTTATGTCATCAAAGACAATGAGGTGACGCTTGATGATTGCTGGCATGGATTCAAGACTTTGGATGCAATGAATGTCAATTCAGTGACTAAAGGTGTCATGGGGCTTCTTGCAGGAATTGCACTGGATAAGGGATACATCAGGAATCTGGATCAGAAGGTGATGGATTTCTTTCCGGATTACACTGTAAAGCGTGGTGAGAAAACAATTTACGATGTTACGATCAGGCATCTGCTTACGATGACGGCTCCTTATAAAGGCAAGTCAGAGCCTTGGAAAAAGGTATGCACATCTCAGGACTGGACTCTTACAACCCTTGATTACCTTGGAGGACGAAACGGAATTACGGGAAAATTCAGGTACTCGACTCTTGGTATACAGATTCTTGCGGGAATAATTGAGAGGGCTTCAGGAGAAAAATGTATAGATTTTGCCAATAAGAATCTGTTTGAGCCATTGGAGCTTCCTGAGCGAATCATACATGGAGACAGTTCCAAGGAAGACCAGTTTGATTTCTTTATGAATAAGAATCCCAGAAAATATGAGTGGTACGCTGACCCTCAGGGCAGTGTTACTGCCGGATGGGGATTATGCATGTCGGCAAGAGATATGTCTGTAATCGGTGCGATGGTGCTAAGCGGCGGCTTGTGTAATGGAAAAAGAATTATCTCTGAAGAATACCTGAAAGACATGCTGGCACCGCATCTTAAGCTGGGAGAAAAATTCGGCTTCATGAATTATGGCTACTTGTGGTACAAACCTTACGATGACAGGGATGTATATGCTGCGATCGGTGACAGTGGAAATATAATTTATATAAACAAAGAGCAAAATGCATCTGTCGGAATAACCGGCACATTTAAGGTAAGGATCTTTGACCGTGTTGAATTCATAGAGAAAAAAGTCTTGCCGGTTATTGGATGAAGGGTATAGTTTGAAATTACAGATTTTATTCCAATATAAGTGAGTAAGACAACGGAATTAAAACTATAGAGACAGTAATGAGGGGGAGAAATGGAGACCATTAAGAAAAACTGCTATAACGGGAAGAGAGAAAAAATATGAAGATTCGTACAGCAACAAAAGAGGATGCAAAAGACCTTCTGAAAATTTACTCCTATTATGTCGAGAATACGGCGATATCATTTGAATATGTGACGCCTTCGTCAGATGAGTTTGAAGAACGCATTTCAAATACACTGGAGAAATATCCGTATATAGTTCTTGAAGATAATGGTTTAATCAGAGGTTACGCATACGCAGGTGTCTTTAAGGGAAGAGCTGCCTATGATCATTGCTGTGAGGTTACCATATATTTGGATCGTGATTCAAAGGGTAATGGCTATGGAAGATTGTTATACGAAGAATTAGAAAACGCCTTGAAAAAGAAAGGAATAATCAATCTTTACGCATGTATAGCCGACCCGGAAGTTGAAGATGAATATTTGACGAGAAACAGCGAATGTTTTCATCAGCACATGGGTTACACCAAAGTCGGAGATTTTCATAAGTGTGGTTATAAATTCGGGCGCTGGTACAATATGATCTGGATGGAAAAGATGATCGGAGAACATAAGTAAACAATGATCAAGTGATGACGATGCTGCTTTTATGAAGTCTATTATTTTAAACATGAAGGATGCGGTAAAGATTGACTTCGAGGAAGTGCTGGAATCATATACTATAGAACAGGAAGATCCGTTTGAACATATTATGATTCTGTGTACTGCGAATGATTATTATATGCTGTATTGGAATACGACAGCATAGAGTATACAAACCTGTATGGAGGGATAAGTCATGTCATTATTTAGCAAATTGTTTAATAGCGATAAAAAAGAGGATTCCGGATTAACAAAAGAACAGAAACAAAAAAATAAAGAGATTGAAAAGAAACTACAAAAACTAAATAATCTGAAATATGGTAATAAGAAAATATTATCTGCTGTTGAGTATGAAAATTCGTATTTTGGAAATGGAATTTTAGTAAAGGACACAAGTTCTGAAGATGTATGTTACATAGATATACTGGGAGGATTTGGTAATCATTCTTTTGGCGACAAACCGGATGCCGAATATGATTTGTATGAATTTATTGTGAAAGAAGATAATATAGATCATGTCTTTGCTTCTATGGAGAGTATTTATAAAAAATCCGATCAGATAATGGAAGAATGCTATGACGAGATATATAAAGAGATTGTTAAGTTTTTTGAAGAGAATAGGGGCAGTGACTGGGATATACGTTTAAAGGATGAATTTAGTTTAGAGTATTTAAAAGAGAACTGGTATGTTAAAGGATTAGCTATTGATGATGATAATATAGAAATAGCTATTGGTATAAAGGCAGCAGAAAACCGGGAACAGGATGGTTTTTATAATGTAAGTATATTTGTTGACTTTAGTACACAGGAACCGAGAGTTTCATTTGATATTGTATGGTAAAACCAGTTGATAAAAACAGCTGTATCATAAGGAAAACTGGTTTAGAGAAAAGAGAATTTGAAGATATGAATAAAAGCTCGTTTATGGAAACGTGGAAGTGAGATGATAAAAATGAAAAGAACAATTGCCGCATTTGTGTTATTGAGTATATTTATGCTGACTGCCTGCACCTATGATCCAGAGAAACTCGAAGAAGAGAATCGCAAGGAACATGAGGCAGAGAGTAAGAAGGTAACGGATGAGATGGAACTCAGACTGAGTGAAAAGTATTCTGATGTTCTTGGCAATGATCCTGATGAAATAGTTTTTAAGGCCTATGACCTGTCCAAGGGAGGACACCAGGCCTGGTTCATGGGTGGCTTCTATCCTGCCACGGCTGTATATGTTAATAATGATGAAGAGTTTACCGTTCAGATGGAGGTTCCACCGAATGTTGAAGACTTTGGGGAAATGGAGGACAGTTTTTACGGTGTTCTCTACGGCGAGGATGTGAAGGAAGAACTTTACGAGCTGGTTGCATCCTATGGAGTTGAAGATATAAACATATATTATGAACCCTGTAAGGATATCCTGACGGAGGAGAAAGATCTCAGAGAACATCTCACCGTCTTTGGCAAATATAATCTGGAGAGTTACGACGAACTTGATATTGTCTGCGAACTGACAGATGAATTAAATGATTTCGGATGCAATACAAGGGTAAGCGTAAATGCATATGACCTGTGTAACAGGAGCACAGGCATAGGAAATATGACTTCAGATGAGGTCAGGGATTTTTTCGAAAAATAATAATGAAATCACCTGCCTTTTCCCCTTGCAAGGTGAGCCGGGTACCATTTTTCAAACCATACGGTAAATATTCCCATAAGTGCAGGAACAGCATAGTTTACGATCTGCACCCAGAGCTCCAGTCCGGAACTCCGGAGAAACCATGTCCAGAAAGCAGTCAGGACATACAGAACTCCCCAGCATGCCGCAAGGATATAATTCGTCTTCATGAAAAGAGGATTCTTATATGCCTTATCTCCGCCGTAGTTGTATTTCACATATGTCGAGCACAGTGGTTCTTTGACCATGCATGAGCCAAGCCACATTAGTCCGAAGACCAGATAACCGGCACAGGAAAGGAGCGTGCTGTTTCCGGTAAGGGTGGATACTACAGACAACACTGCGACAGCTGTGATGGAAAGCCTGTCCCATATGACAAACCTGTGCTTTCTCATGATGAGTGGAATGAAAGCACATACTGCCAGTGTGATGAGAGCTCCTAAATTCTGTCCAAAGGGAATCGTAACCCAGAAAGTGATCCAGGGGATCAGCATCGTTGTCATTGAAGGTTTTTTCAGTTCTTCGCTTTCTTCATCCCTGGATGATCTCTGCGCTTTCCCGGGATCAGCGCTTCCAAAGAATTTATCCCAGTTTATCATCAGAGAGAAATCGCCGGTCACGGTATACATATGCTTGCCAAGTGCCTCAGCACCGTTTATTTCGTTACGGGAAATCGCCTGCCATACTTCAAACGGCGTATCTATGCGGGTTGTTGCTGTCAGATTATTGTCAGTATAAACTTTGCTTCCGTCTTTACCAAGAAAGATCTGATATGTCTTGTCCAAGTCCGCATAGTGCATTTCCAGCACACGGTCTTTGCCGTCGTAGGCCCCTTTATTGTACAGAGCTGCCATCTGCCGGGTAAAAGCCAGATCCTTCGCTTCTTTTCCGGTGCCATCCCTGCTGACTCCCCAGCTTGCGTCAGCCATCTCTTCAAAGACCTCCCGGGGATACAGAAGTGTGCTGAGCCTTTCCCGTGTTTCTTCGGATATTCCAACCTGGGCGTATTCACGTCCTGCGTCTCTTACATAAGAAAGATACTCATCCGTCCTTGAGGAAAGTTCTTTGACCCTGAAGAGTTCACCTTGTCCGCAGAATATGGTCTCATATCTTCCTTTTCCGAGGAAATGGTCAAACATCTTCGTCACGCTGTCGTAATTTCCTTCAGATGAATAGAAGCCGCAGGTGGATATGAGAACGTGTTTCTTGCCGCTCATATCGTACCTGGCGTCATGGCCGCCGCTCCCGCATCCGCTGTCATCCTTGCTCATAAAAGGAAGGTTCATGGGCAGCTGCCTGTCGATCATATTTTTAAGAAGCCCTGGCACGCTGAAATAATAAAGCGGAAAGCTCCAGATGATCAGGTCTGCTTCAAGCTCTTTTTCTATGATCATCTGCATATCGTCTTTGATGCAGCACTCGCCCGGGGTATTCTTCCAGCAGGAAAAACATCCCCTGCATGGTGAGATCTTAAGAGACGCCAGATCCAGTTCTTCTATGGTTACCGATTCTGCTTTTTCTGTTTCCGTACGGAGTCCCTGGATGAATGCATTCGCAAGCCTGAGGGAATTGCTTGTCTTTCCTTTCGGGCTTCCGTTAATCAGCAGTATTTTCATTTCTTAAGTTCCTCCAGTTCACGTATGCAGTTCTCGCACCATTCCTTGAGCATCCGGTCATACATTACGCCGAAATCAATGGTGAATTTCCAGTACAGTGCTTTCAGGGGATCGTCTATCATTTCTTTATATTCACCGCTGACAGCTCCTGCTGTTTCACTCCCTGCCGGGAACACGGTTTCCCTTTCGGGAAGTCTTTTAAAATATTCGATGTTCTCATCAATGCTGCATTCACCCCTGAAAAAAGTCTTCATAAGCATGGCGCTTCTGACAGGGGCTACGGCAGTCTCATCATCAAGCCAGCTTTTTAGTTCTTCCCGGCCGGCTCCGGTGATGGACAGAACATTTTTATCCGGTTTGCCGTTCTGTTCCACATGTGTTACCGTTATCCAGCCGTTCTGTTCAAGTACCTGAAGTTCCCTGTAGATCTGGCTGGTCTGTGCGTGCCAGAAATGGTTCAGCGAATCCCTGAAAACTGTTTTGATCTCATATCCGGTCATATCTCCGTAGTTCAGCAGTCCTAAAATACCGTGTTTCAGCATATGTTTTCTCCTTCTTATTTTGACGAGTTTATTCTACATGTGGAATATGATAGAAGTATAGTTCCACTTGTGGAATATGTCAATATTATTTTTATGATTTACCAGCCCAAAGTACTTTCTCATATTTGATAAACAGGTATCGTTTATTATAGAATTATGCCATAGGAAAATTCCTCCGAAAATCTGTTTGGGTGGTCGGTTATATTGCAATGAAAGTAATAATTATCAGACACGCGGAAGTGGATTTCTGCTGGAGCAGACGGTGTACGTCAGAAGGATTTGATTCTGACTGCGGCAGATACGACATCGCTTCGATTAAAAAGATAAAGTATAGTATTCCCCGGAACGGATGTGAAAGAATATATATCAGCGAATTATCAAGAAGTCTTGATACGGCTGAGATACTGTTCCCCGGCTATGACTATACAGTGTCCGGACTTATAAATGAGGTCCCCCTCAGATCAGGTTTTGATACGAAAAAGAATATGCCGCTGTGGTTTTGGAATATTTCCGGACGCCTTCAGTGGTTTATGAACAGTCCAAGACAGTCTGAAGGCAGAAATAAAACAAGGGAGCGGGCAAGACAGTTTGTTACTATGATCTGTGATGAGAATACAGACTGTGCAGTAGTTACACACGGTTTCTTTATGCAAACTTTGCTGCATGAGATAAAGCAGGCAGGTTTCAGAACTAATAAATCTTCGGTAGCGTATAAGAACGGAGAATATGTTATAGCGGAGAAGTAAAATGCAGGCCGGTTTCTGGGCTATTAAATAAGAAGAGGGGGAATCACAAAAATGGACAATTTCACAGATGACAGAGACTTACGATTACTAGACGGGGACAGATATACTTTCTTCGTACTGAAAAAAATCATGGGCGGAGAATGCGAACTGCTTTTAACTGACCATGAAAGACTTATTATCTGCTATACCGGACATCCTTTCCCTGCCTGGATCTGGACGGCTGATGACGCAACGGAAGAAGAAATGAAAAAAGCTTACATGCTTGCAAAGGAAAATTCATTATTGGACGGAAAGCATCCGTTCAATTTAAAGTACGGGC
>JAILDD010000114.1 GCA_024689605.1 Lachnospiraceae bacterium | reverse complement strand
TTTTGCTTTTGCTGTTAACACAAAGCTTCCGGAAGAAGAGGTATCGGATATAGAATTCTTCAGGCGTGACAGTGTACAGTGCACAAAGGGAATGAAAGATGTACTGCTTTATTCTCTGGAAGGAAGGTATCTGTATCTTGCGATAACCATAGACGAAACCGGCAGCTGTGTACTGGAAAATATGAAGGTTTATCAGCATGGAGACACTTTTATGGAGGAGCTTCCCGAAATATACAGGGACAGGAATTCCTTCATACACAGATATATGTCGATCTTCTCAACGGTTCACGGTGAATTCCAGGATGAGATTGACGAGCTGGACAAGATACTGGATCTGGACACCTGTCCGGTTGAGCTGCTTCCGGTCTATGCCTCATGGATGGGAATAGAGATTAGTAGCAAGTTTCTGCCGGAAGAGACTCTCAGGACTTTTGTAAAGGAACTGTATACTCTTACGGGGTACAAGGGAACCCGCTATGCACTTGAAAGAGTATTTCAGATAATCCTGGGTGAAGATGTCAGGATAATAGAAAACCAGAATATAAACTTTACGGATGATAATATCATAGAGGGACTGCCCTACGGAAATGCTGAGAGAGGACCCTTTGATGTGGATGTTCTGGTGAGAAAACGTCTGTCCGAAACTATGTACCAGCAGCTGCTTTTCCTGGCAAATCAGTTTGTTCCTGCCAGGACCGTCCTGCATATAGATGTGCTGGGAGAGAGCTCGGTTATGGATTCCGGCAGCTATCTGGATATGAATGCAAACCTGCCTGAGGATAAGGCGGTTGTACTTGATGAGAATGTAGGTATCAGCGACAGGATCAAGCTGCAGTGATAAAGCATTATATTATAAATTACAGCTTTGACATAGAAAAGATTATATATTATAATTAATCGTTAGGGTTTGACTGCTAATGTATTGACTGCTGATTAAGGTAAGATTTGATGACAGTAACTGAAGAGTTTAAAGAGGACAAGCTTGTCCTTTCAATAGAGGGTCGTATAGAGACAAATACTGCGCCTGAGTTTCAGAACGCAGTACTTGGTGCGTTCCAGAAATGCAGCAACGTTGTTCTGGATTTCGAGGAAGTTGCATATATTTCCAGTGCCGGTCTGCGGGGACTGTTGCTTGGGCAGAAAACAGCCCAGTCAAAAGGCGGGTCCATGGTGCTGACAAATGTTAATGATGCGGTGATGGAAGTACTTAAGATGACCGGATTCAGGAGTATTCTGACGATACAGTGATAAAGTTTAATAATGTAAATTTTGCATATAAAGAAGAACCCGTTTTTTCAGGTCTCGATATGACCGTTGATGCGGGTTCTTTTGTATTGGTAACCGGTGAAAGCGGAGTAGGCAAAACCACATTCATTAAGCTCATAACTGCTGAATTAAAGCCTGATGCTGGAAAAATCCTTGTTGACGGCAAAGATATCACAAAGCTTAAGGACCGGGATCTGCCGGCGTATCGCAGGAATATGGGAGTGGTTTTTCAGGATTTCAGACTTCTTGAAGAGTCCACTGTATACGAAAACCTTGACATTGTCCGCCAGGTTGTAGGACTGAGCCGTAAAGAATCCGAAAGGAAGATAACCAGTATCCTGACACTTCTGGGAATGCAGGATAAGTTCAATAATATTCCATTGGAACTTTCCGGAGGTGAGAGGCAGCGGCTCTGTATAGGCAGGGCACTTATGAATAATCCAAGGCTGCTGATAGCCGACGAGCCCACAGGAAACCTTGATCCTGCAAATTCAAGGGATATCATGAAGATATTCAGTATCATCAGGAGCCAGGGAATAACTGTCGTGGTAGCTACCCACAATGTAGACGCTGCTGAGGGGCTTATATATAAAGAATTCGTCCTGTCAGATCATACAGGGCATTATGTCACAAGATGAAGCGGTTCACCCTTTAGGTGCTTCCGAATCATCGGTCTCTTCTTCAGGAATGTTGTTCTCTTCTTCGGCTTCTTCAGTTTCTTTAGTTTCTTCGTTTTCTTCCGTGGATGAGTTCAGAGCTTCTTTTACAGCCTCGGGAAGATCGTCTTCGCTTATTTCTGTAAGCTTTATATATTTGTAGCTATATCCCTTGTATTTCCCGTCGGGAGTTATTACCTGATACCATGATTCTTCGTCTGTAGGAAAAGCATATAACTGGGAACCGTTAGGTACCTGTGTCAGCAGGGATGCATTAAGAGCAGGCTTGTCACGCAGGCAGAGGGGAAGTCCGCCTGTATTTACAGTAGCTAAATACACGGGGCCAAAGCTTTCAGGTTCGGGCTCCTCCGTAGGTTCTTCCGTAGGAATCTCGGTTGCTTCCAGAGTCGGCTCGGGAGTAGGTTCAGGTGTGGGCTCAGGAGTAGGGGTAACAGTCTCTTTAGTGGGAGCCGGGGTTTCCTCTGTTGCAGCCGGTGCCTCGGTTGCAGTATTCTCACTCTGGGCGGAAGTGCTTACCACTATTGTGGTATTATTATTGAACTTATCGCCGGCATTGGTTGAAAGTGACGGGAAAAAACAGTACAAAAGTGCTGCAAAACACCCTAAGCCAAGATAAACCCATATTCCCGTGAATAATAATTTTTTATTTTTATCCATAATATGCCCTTTGTTTAACGGTGATCATCAGGTGGTGGGGAGCTGGATGTAAATAGCCATTCCTGCACCTACATTGCTTCTGGCATAGATCGTGCCGCCATAGTAATTTACAATTGCCCTGGCCTGGGTGAGTCCCAGTCCGTTGCCGCTTATTCTGTTTGCTCCCTGATAGTTCAGCTCAAATATCCTGTCGGTTTCTTTTTCCGAAAGTCCTTCGCCGGTATCTTTCATGACAATGAATATATCACTTCCTATGTTGGAAATAGTGATGGTAAGTGAACCGGCACGCCTCATGTATTTTATGGAGTTGTCGATGATATTCTTGAAAAGGATCCTCATTCTTGTGGGGGATGCCTTTACCATCATGCTTTCTGCAGCAGTTGAAATATGGACTGCAAGACCGGCATCCCGCGCGCTTTCTTTAAGTTCGTCCACTGCTTCTCCTGCTATTGCGATTATGTCCACGGTGGCAGTTTCGGATTCACTTACAGGCGGAAGCAGGGTTGAAAGATCAGGCTCTGCCTTTTCGGGCACTTTAACAGCCGATTTTTCTGCCAGTTCCTTTTCCAATTCGGAATTTGCCTTTTTCAGCTCGGTAATTTCGGTTTCCAGGGATTCCTTTTCCTGCCCCAGTTTTTCACTGAATTCCCTTATTCCCGTCAGTGCTTCATCTTTATCCTGGGCATTCTTTTCGCTGGCCTGCAGCATATTCTTCAGTTCGATGTTCTTTCGCTGCAGATCTTCAAATTCATCGTCGTTGGAAGCGTCTTCTATTGTTTCGCTGCATTCCGTAACGTTAAGCCAGCACATTAATACCAGCAGGATACTGTGGAGGGTGATCAGGATTATGTTTACGAACACATTGAATCTGAACAGCCCGAACAGCATAAGCATGAATAACAGTATTGCGGGTAATATAAGTGCGGCATGATTTTTTTTCATGGGACTCACTCCTTGAATGATCTTCATATTGAAAGCTTAAGTTTAGGATTGCTTTAATTTTTAACGATTTTATGATACCATATTTAGATAATTATGTGTTATTTTTTTGATCCGTATTCAAGGATGTGCACGTAGTTTTCAGTTTAGTATTAAACAGAATTTACAGTAAAAGAGATGGCAGGGCAGAATGAGTAAGGACATAAAGGCAGTAAAACGGATAAAACAGCTGGCAGAAAACCGCGTGCTGGTTTTGTCATATTTCTCTGTGCTGTTAATCCTCTTGTTATTCCTGAGCTTTTTTGGTGATTTCCTTAATGACGGACCGACATATGAGGTGTCCTCCGCAAGCGAAGTTACGGTGGGGGCAATGGGACATCTTCTTATCATCGACCAGAGTATGAAAAAAGTGCTGGTGGTGGATGAAAATGACAAGATAGATTATGAACTGACAGGCGGGGATGCTGAGTACAGCTATTACTATGCCCAGCACGTTGCGGAAGATGAGGCGGACAATATCTACATTGTTGATGTTGAATACGGCAGCCGGGGTAACCTGCTGAACAGTGAGCGGATACGCATATTTAACAGCAAGGGGTATGAGACGCTCTGGGAGCAGGATTACACAGAGGGTAATGACGGTCCGTTGCAGTACAGCACCATAAAGAGCATTTATGATGAAGAAGGGACTATCTATTTTATAAGGGATACCGGCGAGAATGTTGAAGTTTATTATTTCGACGCATCCAATAATGCCGTGCTGTGCCGCAGTGTCCCTTCAAGAATGAAGATAAACGATGCTGTATATGATTCGGATCATGATGTGCTGGTGGTTGCCTATCGTAATGGAAGCGTTGTTCAGTATAACAGTGACGATGCGGAAGGAAGGGATATAAAACTTCCGGAAGGAATGAATCCCTGGACGATGGATGCGGCAAATGACGTCCTTTATCTGTCCGATCCTAATACATGCTGTATATATACTTATGATTTTCATGGTGACGGAAATTCTTATGAACTCATGTCTACGGATTATACAGTCAAGCAGATCTGCACGGATGAGGATGCGGACCTTCTCGTAGGAGTTGGTAATAATGCAGTTGGTAATACTGCAGTTGTCAGAACAAGGCTTTCTGCCCCCGGAACTCTGGAATATATAAGCATACTGGGCAATAATGATTTTTATATGACGGTTATTGTCTGGATCATTACGATAATTACTTGTATCCTTGCGTTAATATTCCTGGTATTCGGTGCTGTCAAGCTTTTCTATATGGCACTGGAAAGCGAGTCGGTGCTGCGTATCATGATGGTTGTTCTTGCCAGCATACTCATATCTACTTTTATAACATACATACTGATGGTCGAGGCAAATGATGAACGCCTTCAGCTCAGAAATGACAGTGTGAGGGTATTTGCGGAGCTGATGCTGTCAAAGATAGATACGGACAGGCTTGCGCGCCTTGATTCCATAGATTCCTATGGAAGTGAGGATTATATTGCTGTTAAGGAACCTCTTGATGAAATGATAGACGTAGGGTACGACAGCGGCATTTACTACTATTATGTAATATATACCACTGACCGGGTAAATATAAATGCAGTCATGGATTATGAGGAGACTGTCGCTACCGGTGGTGCGATATATGAATTCGGTGATAATAACTATACCGAGGTGCTGCGAAAAGGCGTCCCGGTAAATACCACTGAGATCAGCAGTTATGGCGCCTGGTCATTTGTGCTTGAACCCGTAAGGGATGCTTCCGGCAGGATAGTGGCCCTTCTTGAGGTGGGACAGAATCTTGACAGGATGCAGGCCGAGCAGACAAAGCTTATAAAAGAAATGATACTTAATGTCATATGCTGTGCTGTGGTCATGACTATGTGCATGCTTGAGTTTCTTTTCCTGTTTGGGTTTGTTGAGAAAAGGATAGAGAAAAAGGCTGTAAAGACAGTTGATATGCCGTCACGTGTTCCGTTGAGGACGCTGATGTTCCTTTCATATGCAGCAGATTCAATGCAGGATGTTTTCATGGTACTGCTGTGTACCGACTTGTATGACGGTTCCCTTCCTATAGGCAGCGGTGTGGCCATAGCTCTGCCTATGTCGATACAGCTGATGCTTATGGCAGTCTTTTCCATGGTGGGCGGAAGGTTTGCTGAAAAATTCGGTGTAAAGCTTGCGCTTATATCGGGATTTGTCCTTCAGGCAGCAGGATTCATCATATGCTTTGCCAGCGGAGATTATTACGGCATACTTATCGGTAAAGCTTTTATCGGAATGGGCATGGGTGTTGTATATGTTTCATGCAATACGGCAGCATCGGAGGCCGACGGTGAGGAGAGCTCCGAGAAAGCCTTTGCCGGAGTTTCGGCCGGAACACTTTCGGGCCTTACCATAGGTGCGGGTATTTCTTCTGTGCTGCTGTCCATGGGCGGCTACAAGCTGATATACCTTGTAGGTGCAATCCTGTTAGGTATGGGATTTGTTATTTCGCTTCTTATGATTCCTTTCCGTAAGACCGAAAAAGAAATGCTTGAGGCCATAAGGGCAAAAGAATCAGCCGGGGAAAATGATGCGGCCGGAGATGGGGAAGGGGCTGTCACAAAGTCATTTTTGTGGTTTATTACCAGGCGGAAAGTGGTGGCTTTTTTCCTTATGATACTGCTTCCTTTTATGATGTCACTGTCTTACAGGGAGTATTTTTTCCCTATCATTGCAGACGGTGCAGGGATTTCGGAAACAAGGATAGGACAGATTTACCTGCTGTGCGGAATGGTTGTTCTTTATATCGGACCATATATTGCAAATGGTATGATAAAGAGATATGGCGCAGGCAGATCTGTAGTCTTCTCAAGCATACTGATGGCGGCAAACATGGCAATATATGTTGTTTTCCCTACGGTATACTCGGCTATCATTGGCGTGGTGATCCTTTCACTGATAATATCTTTTGCCTATACCTGCCAGTACACGTATTTCAGCGAACTGGGTGAAGTAAAGTCTTATGGCAGCGGAAAGGCAATGGGAATATATTCCATGATGGAAAGTGCCGGACAGACCCTTGGCCCCATGGTATATGGTTTTCTTTTATCCTTTGGAATGGCTGAGGGAATAAGGGACTTCATGGTCATCATGGGCGTACTGGTATTCTTATTCCTCATATTTACTTTTGACAAGGACAGTATAGGAAAGCTTCTGGGGAGGAAAAAGAAGCCGGAGGTGGCTAATGATTGAGTATTCATACATAAATGATGACGATCTTGAAGGGATGATAGGGCTCTACAAGAAGTATCTTAATGACGGTGAATATGTTGAACAGGAGCTCAGACGGAAATATGCCGAGTGCGATTATACCGGAGTGAAGGCTGTTGACGGAGCCGAGATGGCAGGTTTTGCCTCAATGGCAAAGGGACTCGATTTTACATATCCCCATCCGGAACTGGAAGAGAGGCTTAAAGCCATAGTAGAGGATGATGTTGCATATACAGGGGATGCGGTAGTGGTGCGTGAGGAATACAGAGGCCATGGCATTTCGCATAGAATGTTTGAAGAATGCTATAAGCTTATGTGTGAGAGGAAAGCAAAGTATATCCTTACGGAACTGTGGATATATCCGGGAGGGGATATCCCGGCAGAGGATTCGGTGCTGAGCCTGGGCCGGGTGGTTTACCGTGAGTATATAGAGGATTTTTACAAGGATCTGAATAAATATGGGATGACATGTCCCATATGCGGCGAACACTGTACCTGCAGTGCATGCATAGAGTTGCACCGAACTGAAGTGGAATAAAAGACAGGGATCCTGAGGAGGTTTATTATGGATGATAAGGGATTAAATGTAATTATACAGACTGGGGAAAAAGCTTCAAACACGTTAAAAAAACGGTATGGAAGCTTGGGACACAGGCTGAATATTACGCTCGTTATAATGATGCTTCTCATGACCGGCATAACGCTTGCTGTGGCGTATTATGCACTGAGGGATACATACATAGAGTTTTACAGTGAGTCGGCACAGGAGGCGGTAAATACCATTGCAGACAGCATAGTGTGGGAAGATGGCATAGAACATTTCGCGGAAACAGGGGAACGTGACATGTATGCTGATGTGGCATGCGAATATCTGGATATGTTCAAGACTAATTTTCCGAATATCTCGTTTCTGTACATGTTCGTGCCATATGATGATCACTTTATATACGTTTATGATTCGGTCAGGGAAGGGGATGATACCTCCGTTATGTCTTCATACGGTGACCGTTTTGATTACGGTGAGACGGAGTATGAGGGACTGGTAGTGGCACTTAAAGAAAAAAGAGGCTCTAAAGGTGTAAATTATAACAAAAATTCCACATACGGCGAATCCATAAGCGTCTGGGCACCTGTTTTTGATGAAAACGGTGATGTAAGGCTTGTGGTAGAGGCTGACTATTATCTGGAGGATATATATGAAGATATAAATGAATTCATGTTCCAGATAGGTATTGTACTGGCGTTGTGTGCCGCTGTGATAATACTGTTAATGCTCATAAGCGTAAGAAAGAACGTGATAGAACCGTTAGGCTCCCTTTATAATACCGTGGAGTTCTATGACCATGGTGTCATAAATATTAACGAGAAGGATTATCCTCACAATGACGAGTTAAGGCAGCTGGCAGATTCTTTTGTCATGATGGCACAGCGTATAGTGGATTATACGGAAGAAGTGAAGCGTGTTGCTGCGGAAAAGGAAAGGATCGGGGCTGAGCTGTCTGTTGCAACGGGAATACAGGCTTCTATGCTTCCGAATAAATTTCCGGCATTTCCGGAGCGGGATGAAATAGATGTATATGCCATAATGATGCCGGCCAAGGAAGTTGGCGGAGATTTTTACGATATGTTCCTGGTGGATGAATCGCATCTTGCAATTGTTGTTGCAGATGTTTCCGGCAAGGGTGTTCCGGCAGCTCTGTTCATGGCTATAGGTAAGACACTGATCAAGGATCATACGAATGTAGGGGATAATCTCGGAGAAGTCTTTTATGAGGTTAATAATATGCTCTGCGATACTAATTCAGAGCAGATGTTTATCACTGCTTATGAGGCTGTGCTCGACCTGAAGACCGGAAGGGTGGACTATGTAAATGCAGGACATGAGCATCCTTTCCTGCTGCAGAGAGGTGAAGACGGAGAGTATGAGTATGTGGAGCAGAAGACAAATCCCCAGTTTGTTCTTGCAGGAATGGAAGGAATACCCTATTCTTCAGCCTGTTTTGAAATGAAGCCCGGTGACCGCCTGGTTCAGTATTCTGATGGCGTGCCGGAGGCAACAGATATTAAGGAAGAGCTGTACGGCATGGAGAGGCTGAATAAATATCTTAACAGTAACAAGGAGCTTGCACCACAGCAGCTGCTAGAAGGTCTTCTTGTGGACGTAAACAAATTTGTGGGCTCGGCACCGCAGTTTGATGACATTACGATGTTATGCCTGGAATTCAAGAAGTATATGGAATGATAATAAACATGACCGAGTTGGATGTGTTATGAAATACGGGGTTGTTATATGAAAAGCTTCGAACTGAATGTGGATGTTAAAACCGATAGCCTGGCGATCATCGATGATGCTGTGGAAAACTGCATGCGTGAGGCCGGAGCATCAGAGGCAAGTATAATTTCAATCGATGTGGCTATCGATGAGATTTTTTCCAATGTCATTTTTTACTCCGGACTTAAGGAAGATGATAAGGCGCTGATAAGGGTGACTCTGGAAGATGACGTCGAAAAAAAGATAACGCTGGAGTTTATTGATGAGGGAAGGCCTTTTAATCCCCTTGAGATGCCGGAACCGGATGTTACCAAGCCTGCAGAGGAACGTGATATAGGCGGGCTGGGAATATTTATGGTAAAGAAGAGTATGGATCATGTAAGTTACAGGAATGAGGACGGGAAAAACATACTTACGATCATGAAAAAAATTTAAATCTCATTGCCCTTTATTCTTTTATGGTAGATTATTTTTCAAAAGAAATACACGCCTCTGTTGCAATGGAAAACCGTATAAGACAGCTCTTCGCCTATGCCGATGCAGCGGGAAGAAGTATTCCGGATTACATGGAAATACTTCGCAATGAGGGGCTGATACCCTGCAGGGATAAGAGGGCGGGCAAGGCTGCCCTGGACAGGTTATGTGAACTGCTGCAGTATGATGCAGAGGATATCAGGGAAGGGGCTTCCGGAGAATGCCGGAGTGTTTTGAAAGAAAATGATCCGAAGTGCCATGCACATAAAAATCAGGACAGCGGACTTCGGCTTTATATTGAGGAAGCTGTCAGGGATGGTGCGGATGTTAAAAGGATAACGGAAAGGCTTAAGTCACCGGATATAGTATATATAAAGCATTACAAAGATATTTTAGCCGGTGGACCGTCTGTAAGATCAGGAAGGAACCTGGTGCTTGCAAATAAGACGGGACGGCTGCTGTATGAAGGTGCGCCCGTATGCCAGGATTTCGGAAACCGCCATTTTTATTATACTTCCTGTGTAATGAACTGTCTGTATGACTGCGAATACTGCTACCTTAAGGGGATGTATCCCTCAGATATCCCGGTGATATTCATAAACCTGGATGACATATTTGCAGAAGTTGAGAAACTTCTGGAATCATTTCCGGTGTATCTCTGTGTTTCATATGACACGGATCTGATGAGCTTTGAAGATCTTACGGGATATATAAAAAGATGGTGTGATTTTACAAGAGTACATAAGGATCTTACTATCGAGATAAGAACAAAATGTGCAAGGACGGATCTGTGGAGTGATATTGAATGGAACGAACGTGTGATATTTGCCTACACCCTGTCTCCGGATAATATCATAAAAAGATACGAAAGAAATACGCCTGACCTGGCGCGTCGTATAAGTGCGATCGTTTCCGGAATGGAATCTTATGGAAGTGATACGGATGGCAGTTTCACCAAATATCCCTTCAGGCTGTGTTTTGATCCTATGATTTTTGTAAAGGGCTGGCGGGATATGTACCGGGAAATGTGGGACTATATCAGGAGCCGGATAGACCTTGGGCATATCAGGGACTACAGTATAGGCAGTTTCAGGATATCAGACAGCTATCTTAAAAATATGCGTTTAAGATATCAGAAATCTGCACTTGTCCAGTATCCGTATGATGTGGTGAATGGTTACTACCAGTACCCGGAAAAGATAGCGGATGAAATGGAATCTTTTATGTACGGGCTTATCATAGAGAGTGATCCCGGGGCAAAGGTGTTCAGATGGAAATGAATAGAAAAAAAACAGTGTTCATAACCGGTGCATCGTCAGGAATAGGACTTGCCATCGCAAGGACGCTTGCTGATAACGGGTATGAAGTATATGGTATCGGCAGAAATTTTGATGATGACACGAAGACGATATCTGACAGTTTTCACTGTGTTACATGTGATATAACAGATGATGACTCACTGAAAAAGTGTGTAGACGATATCCGTAAGGAACACCATATAGATGTGCTTATAAATAATGCAGGATGCGCATATTACGGGCTTCACGAGGAACTGAACGCTTCTAAGATAAAGGAAATAGTGAGAACTGACCTGGAAGCACCCCTTATACTGACACAGATGTTATTAAGGGATATGAAAGCTAATGGCGGAAGCATAATTAACATTTCTTCCGTTACTGCCATTTCAAATGCGAATCCTCATGGTGCCGCTTATGGAGCAGCCAAAGCAGGACTTTACAGTTTTTCGAAAAGTATATTTGAAGAAGCCAGAAAACACGGCGTAAGGGTGACTGCCATTCTTCCGGATATGACAGATACCCGTTTATACAGAAATGCGGATTTTGAAGCTGCTGGTGAAACCGGTGCATCCCTTTCATCGCAGGATGTTGCGGATGCCGTACTCTTTGTCCTTTCAAGGCCCGAGGGTGTTGTTGTAGAGGAACTGGTCATAAGGCCGCAGCTTCACAGGATAAAAAGGAAGAAAAAATGACCTATATTGAATGTAACGATCTTACTCTGGGATACGATGACGGTATAGTTGCGGAGCATATTGATTTTACTGTTGAGAAGGGTGACTATCTCTGTATCGTCGGAGAAAACGGTGCGGGGAAGAGCACTCTTATGAAGACCATGCTGAGTCTTATAAAGCCTGCAGGGGGAGAATTAAAATTCAGTGATGAACTTAAGAGGAATGAGGTGGGGTATCTGCCGCAGCAGACTATTGTGCAGAGGGACTTTCCTGCTAGTGTCAGGGAGATAGTGATGTCCGGAAACCTTTCAAGGATGGGACTTAAACCATTTTACGGAAAGAAGGAAAAGAAGCGGGCTGACGAAGCAATGAAAAAGCTGGACATAACAGGCCTGGCAAAAAAGAGCTACAGAAATCTTTCGGGAGGACAGCAGCAGAGAGTGCTTTTGGCAAGGGCTTTCTGCGCAGCAGATAAGCTGCTTATACTTGATGAACCCGTAAGCGGCCTGGATCCCAAGGCGGCAAAAGAATTTTATGAATCGGTGAGAAAGCTTCACGATGAAGGGGTTACCATAATCATGGTATCCCATGATATGCATGCAGCATTGAGTGATTCGGATCATATACTTCAGATCGGTGAACACAAACAGCTTTATTTTGGCAAGACAGAAGATTATGTGAGGAGCAAGGCGTATTATAAACTGGGACTTAATTCACATCCCAGAGACAGCAGGAAACATTATATGGCAGAATACCATAAGCCGGAGAATTGAAAATGTACGGGAATATCATACAGCAGTTTTTATTTTATCTTTCATTCCCTTTTGTGTGGTTTGCGCTGGTCGTTGTGGCCCTTATTTCCTTATGTGCCGCGCTGCTGGGAGTAACACTTGTCTTAAAGCGTTATTCATTCATAGGGGATGGTCTGTCCCATGTGGCATTTGGCGCACTGGCTGTTGCTACAGCCCTGGGGGTCACTCAGAACACTCTGGTGGTACTTCCGGTGACCGTGCTTGTGGCTATGCTCCTGATCGGAATGGGGAGGAATGCACGGATAAAAGGTGACGCTGCGATTGCCATGCTTTCCACGGGTGCGCTTGCTATGGGCTATCTTATAATGAATGTGTTTTCTGTATCGTCTAACGTATCCGGTGATGTTTGTACTACACTGTTCGGATCCACTTCCATACTTACGCTTAAGCCGGCAGATGTTTTTATCTGTCTTGGTTTTTCAATCGTGGTGATGCTGGTGTTCATCTTTTTCTATAACCGTATTTTTGCAGTCACCTTTGATGAGAATTTCAGCGAGGCAACAGGAATGAAGACTTTTTTCTACAGAGGGCTGCTTGCAGTGCTGACGGCAGTGGTCATAGTGCTGGGGATGAAATTGGTTGGCTCGCTGCTGATATCGGCGCTGGTGGTTTTCCCTGCGCTGTCAGCTATGAGGCTTTTCAGGAGTTTTAAAAGCGTGATGTTTTTTTCCTCCATAATGGCAGTTATCTGCGCTGTGAGCGGGATAGGCATATCGGTTATATGTTCGTTTCCGCCCGGAGCTACTATAGTGATGATGGACATAATTCTTTATATTGCCTGTGAGCTGGCTGGCCGGCTTGTCAGGAGATAATGATGTTTATGTAAAGTCTGAAGCAAATGTTGTTAAAGGCTGGCTAAGGTATGGACAGTCGGAAGAGATAAATATGATAAGGATCGATGAATTTCCCACACATGAATTAAACGGAATAAAGTATCGCTGCGGTCGGGTTCAGCCCTTTGGGGCCAGTGTAGTTGGCAATAACGGGATTAATTTTTCGATTTTTTCCAGAGATGCTGTTTCCTGTGAACTTCTGCTTTTTCATCATGGAATGAAAGAACCTTTTGCAAGGATTCCGTTTCCTGATGATTTCAGGATAGGGAATGTGTTTTCAATGATAGTTTACGGACTGGATATAGAAGACGTAGAGTATGGCTATTGTATGGACGGTCCCTATGATCCTGAGGCCGGATACCGCTTTGATAAGGAGAAGATCCTGCTTGATCCCTATGCCAAGCTTGTGAGCGGAAGGGATGTATGGGGAAAAGATCCTGATCCGGATGATCCCTTTCAGCACAGAGGACGTGTGATACTTGAAGATTACGACTGGGAGGGAGACAAGCCTCTTGAAATCCCGATGAAGGATCTTGTGATCTATGAGGCACATGTGCGCAGCTTTACAAAGGTGCTTTCATCTACTGTGCGGTAAATGCATACTGGGAGAACATGACCTTTGAACTTCCATCAATTCCGGAAGGTATGCAATGGGAAATTGTTGCTTATTCAGCTGGCGTAAAAAAGAATGCCGGGGCAGGAATGAAGGCTGAGGGATCAGTGGAAATAATGCCAAGGAGCCTGATGCTGCTTATCGGACATAAGTCAAAAAAGAAAAGACGCAGGACTAACGGGAGAGAAAATTAAAGCTTCTCATATATAGCCGGTGGTGAAAAAAGATGAGATGTTAATGTAAAATTCAATAAACGATATTTAAATAATTAAATGTAAATATAATAAATGCGATTAACATAAAAATTGAATATGATGGCTGTAAATTCAGATTTAATCAGTTATGTGAATTTACAAGGCTGATATGAAATAATAAATTCAGATTTTAGGAGGTTATGTAAACGTTATGAATCCTATGGAAATGATGAAAATCGCTCAGGCCTGGCAGACTTTTTCTGCTAATCACCCAAAATTTCTTCCCTTTGTCAATGCGGTATCCCAGGGGGCTCTCGTCGAGGGCAGCGTGATAGAGATCGCCGTGACGACACCGGAAGGTAAAAAGTTAGAGTCAAATCTAAAATTAACACAATCAGATCTGGAGTTCCTGGCGTTGATGAAGTCAATGATGCCGAAAGCGTGAACGTGATCCCGGCAGGTGTTTTTATGGTAAAAGGATTCTCTTTCTGATATAATGCCCCGAAGGAGGCAATAAATTTATGGATGATATATTTGAACAGAAAGTCCTCACAGAGCATGAGGATGATGCGAAGAAGCCTGTAAAGAGCAATTTCGTGGAGAATATCAAAATCGAAACGATAGAAGAATATGAGCGTGCCCTGGCACTGAATGATAAGGCTACTTTGAAAAGAATAGAGTGGGAGCTTGCAACCCTTACGATACACAAAAAGGATCTCATGGAGTATGTGGAGACAAGAAAGGCTGCCGGCCTGACCGCAGAGCCTACCAGGGATGACATAGCACGTGTAAACGGTGAACTTCCAATGAAAGAATCCTGGAAGATAGTGGAGACCATGAATCTTCCTTCTGATGAAGAAATGATGCAGGGTGGGAAGAATCAGAACGGCAAGAGATCTCAGCGGGAAGACCGCAGGCGCCGTAACTGAAGCAGGCCGGAACCGGATCGGTTATGCTTGATTTTTTTAAACAGTTGTCATAGAATAACAACTGTTACGCAGGTGTGGTTCAATGGTAGAACATCAGCTTCCCAAGCTGAGGACGCGGGTTCGATTCCCGTCACTTGCTTTACAATTGAATATCAAATCGTTGAAGAGAAGAGTAGACGGTACCATCCGTTAACAGAGACGGCTGCATATGCTGAGAGCAGCCTTTTCGGACACCGTTGAAGACCGCCTCTGAGAGACTCCAATCAAGTCCGGCCGACACCGTTATCGTCATAAAGAGTGGCTGCATTTACCTGATGAAGGCAGTGTGGCAATTTGGGTGGAACCGCGCAGAATATGCGTCCCTTGCTTTTTGCAGGGGATTTTTTATTTGTTACTAATCAACCATAAAAATAAGGAGGAATAATTATGGAAAAGGAAGAATTATTGGAAGTGTACAGACATTCGCTTGCTCATATCTTAGCCAAGGCTGTGATCGAGATATTCGGTAAGGAAAATGTGCAGTATGCGATAGGTCCGCAGATAGCAGATGGTTTCTATTATGATTTCACTCTGCCCCGCACAGTCGTAAACGATGATTTCAAGGCTATTGAAGAAAAAATGCGTGAGATCATAAAGCGCCGTGAGGACTGGAGGCGTGAGGAGATATCCCGTGCTGGCGCCCTTAAGCTTTTTGAAAACCAGAAGTTCAAGCTTGAACTTATAAATGACCTTCCCGAAGATGAGCTTCTTACGGTTTATTATACAGGTGACGATTTCGTGGATCTCTGCCGCGGACCTCACGTTGACAACTCCCAGCTTCTGATGAATGCTGCTTTCCAGATCAAGTCCGTTTCAGGTTCCTACTGGAGAGGCGATGAAAAGAGAGACCAGCTGCAGCGTATATATGTATATGCATTTCCTGACAAGAAGGAATTAAAGGAACATCTTGCCATGATAAAGGAGGCCATGGAGCGTGACCATAAGAAACTTGGTCCCCAGATGGAGCTCTTTATGTTTGACGAGACTGCACCCGGAATGCCTTACTGGCTGCCCCGCGGTTGGAAAATGTACAATGCGCTTATCGACTACTGGCGTGAGATACATGAAAGACACGGATACACAGAGATATCAGCACCGGTTCTTAACAGCAAGAGCCTGTGGGAAACATCCGGCCACTGGGGACATTATAAAAAGAATATGTTCCTTGTTCCTCCCGCAAAGGATAACCCGGTAGACGACAGAGCTTCCTCTCTTGTAGATATAGAGGATGAGGACCGCATGTTTGCCGCAAAGCCCATGAACTGTCCTAATGCAATAAAGGTTTATCAGAACAAGCAGCGCAGCTACAAGGATCTTCCGTTGCGTTTTAATGAGCTTGATGTGATACACAGAAGGGAAAAATCCGGTGAGTTAAACGGACTTCTCAGAGTCCAGGAATTCCGTCAGGATGACTCACATAACCTTATCATGCAGGAACAGATAGAGGAAGAAATCGGAGATATCATGGATATCGCCGGCGAGATCTATTCTACATTCGGTCTTTCCTATATAGCCGAGCTTTCCACAAGACCTGATGACTACATGGGGGACATCAACGACTGGAATGCCGCTGAAGCAGCTCTTAAGAGAATACTTGACAACAAGTACGGCGAGGGCGGTTATGAGATAAACGAGGGAGACGGTGCTTTCTACGGCCCTAAGATCGACCTGAAGATGAAGGACTGCATCGGCCGTGAGTGGCAGATGGGAACCATACAACTTGACTATCAGCTGCCCCTTAATTTTGATATGAAGTATGTTGCATCAGACAGCTCAATGCAGCGTCCGGTAATGGTTCACAGGGCTATCTTCGGTTCCTTTGAACGTTTCATCGGAATACTGATTGAGAACTTCAAGGGCTCATTCCCCTTCTGGTTAAGTCCTTATCAGGTAGGTGTTGTGCCTATCCGTGTGGAGAATAATGACTACGCGAAAGAAGTGGTTGAAATCTGCCGTAAGAACCGCATAAGAGTCGAGGCTGACTACAGCGACAAGAACATGAAGGACAAGATCAAGACCTTCAGGAACTATCGTGATCCCTATGTTCTGGTGCTGGGTAACAGCGAAGCAGAGAACCGCAATGTATCAGTCAATATCCGCGGAAACAAGCAGATGCGTGACGTGCCTCTTGATAAGTTCATTGAGATCTGCAAAAAGATGAACGAGACACACTGCATAGACCTGATCGAGAGCCAGGAATAAACCCGAAAAGTGTTCTTGTCAGTGAACCGGTTAATGGTCTGTACAGGAACAAAGCATGCTAAAAAGAGGGCTGCCGCACAACTATGAGCGGCAACCCTTTTTATAAAAGAATGGTATTTATGCTTGATGAAAACAGAATAGCGTTTCCCAATCCTTCCCTTGCGGATGATGACGGACTGCTGGCTGTTGGCGGTGATCTGAGTGAAGACCGGCTGCTGCTGGCATATTCCCATGGCATATTTCCCTGGTACGGACCTGAACAGCCCATTATGTGGTGGTGTCCGAAAAAGCGGTTTATAATAAGACCGGAGAAGATACATGTATCGCGCTCTTTGACAAAATACATGAAAAAGCATGATGTGGAGCTGGTGATAGAAAGAGACTTTTCCGACACAATGCACAGATGCAGGATAAAGCGTGAAAGTAATGTAGGAACATGGATAACCGATGAGATGGAAGAGGCTTATGCGGCACTGAACCGGAAAGGATTTGCCCTGGCGGTTGAATCGAAAGTAGACGGGGAGATAGCGGGCGGTCTGTACGGAGTAGCGCTGGGAAAGGGGTTCTTTGGAGAGAGCATGTATTCGGACCGGGAGAACGGTTCGAAGCTGGCTCTTGTCATGCTTGCGAAGATTTTGGATGAGGCGGGAATACCGATGATAGACTGCCAGTTCCATACGGACTTTCTGGAAAGTATGGGCGGTGAGTACATATCCTATGAGGAATACATGGGGATATTGGGACAATAATACATGGCTGCAATAGTTTATCTTATAATCTGCATACTGACCGGTTACTGTTTTCTGACAGTTTTTTTCGGGACACTTTGGGGTTTTGGCAAAACAAGCTATGACAAAAAAGGAACATGTATTCCTGACTTTATGATCATAATCCCTTTCTCGGGATTTGCCGGGACAATGCTTCTTTCCTGGATGACATATATACCGGCGTGTTTCTTAAGAAATGTTTCCGAGCCCCTTACCACCGCGGATATTATTGCCTGTGCTGTGTCACTGCTTTTTGATATAGCGGTTATTTATTTTAAGAGAAAAACTTTTTTACGATCTGTTCTTTCGATATTCAAAAAATGCGGAATA
>JAILDD010000090.1 GCA_024689605.1 Lachnospiraceae bacterium | reverse complement strand
TATCGACAGCTTCTGCCTTTTCGTGGTAAAGAATCATTTCAGTGCCATAGACCTGGATCCGGGTTTCAGGGCAATGGATGAGGCTGAGAGAACACTGTTAAAAGAGGATGTGCTGGAGGAAATACTTGAGGAAGAGTATGCCCGTCAGGATGAAGCTTTCATAAACCTCGTAGAAAGCTATGAAGTAAAAGGAACCGAGGGAACTGTTTCAAAAATGATCTTTTCTCTTTTTGAAGCAGCAAACTCAGAGCCTTTCCCGGAAAAGTGGCTGAACAGGGTACTGGCAGAAAATGATTGTGCATCCGTGTCGGAAATAAAGAACAGCCGCTGGTTTGCCGAACTTTTAAGGGATGCTGACAAAGACATCAGGACAGGACTGGGCCAGGTGAAAAAGGCAACAGAGTTAGCCGGACTTGAAGGCGGACCAAAGCGTTACCTTCCGGTGCTGCAGGGCCTGAAGGATCTGCTGGAAGCCATGCATAAGGCTGAGGATTATGATGAAAAGAGACGCATATACGGTACCTATGAAAAGCAGAAACTTTCTTCGGCTGGTTCCAGGGGCGAGGACAAGGATATCACAAAAAAGGCAAAGGAATATCTGGATTCTGCCAGGGAAATGGTTGATGACCTGGGAGACAGGTTTTCGGTAACCGATGAGGAGCTTATGAGTTCGTACAGGGTTTCGGCGGATAATACTGCAGAACTGATCCGGCTGGTACTTCGCTTCAACGACAGGTTCGGAAAAAAGAAACGGGAAAAGAATGTGATCGATTTTTCTGACATGGACCATTTTGCCCTGCAGATACTGCTGGAGGAAAAGGACGGCAATATGGTTCCGTCTCCGGCTGCACTTGAGTACAGGGATTATTTTAAATATATTTTTGTGGATGAGTATCAGGACAGCAACCTGGTGCAGGAATATATCATAAAGAGCATTGCCGGGAAAGATAATTACTTCATGGTGGGTGATGTCAAGCAGAGCATATACCGCTTCAGACATGCAAAGCCCGAGATCTTTATCGGAAAATATGAAAGCTTTTCCGATGAGGGCAGGGACAGAAGGATTGATCTGAATAAAAATTTTCGGAGCAGGGATACTGTACTGGACTTTGTTAATGATGTGTTTGAACGCATCATGTACAGGGAATTTGCTGAAATTGACTACGACGACAGGGCGAAGCTTTATAAGGGTGCGGATTATCCTGAAGATCCTGACGGAATATACAAAAGTGAGCTTTTGCATCTTGAATTGGAAAACGGAAGGCTTTCCTCAAGACGGAGAAGGACGGCTGATACAGAAGCTTCAAATGCAGGTGCTTCAGATAGTGATGCAGCAGAAGGTAAAAATGAGGATGTTATGCTTGCGGAAGGGCGGGCAGAGTATGAAGCCTTGCTGGTGGCCGTTAAAATCCTTGAGCTTATGGAACAGGGGTTTAAGGTAAAGGATAAGGAAAGCGGGGAAATGCGGCCGCTTGAATTCAGGGATATAGTGATCCTTGAAAGGTCAAGGACAAATGAAGAGGTGATGAAAAAGATCTTTGACGATCTGGGAATTCCGCTCTATTACGGCAGCAGGGCAGGTTATTTTTCTGCAACAGAGATAAAGATGGTGATGAATGCCCTTCAGACTCTGGACAATCCAAGGCAGGATATTCCCCTGTACAGTACGGTAACTTCTTTTAAGGCCATGCTATCGGATGAGGAAATGGCATTGCTTAAAGGATGGAGCAGAAATAACGGAGGGCATTTCAGCCTGTATGATATTCTGTCTGCGGCTGCTGAGGCAGATACAGCATTACCCGAAAATGATATCATCGCCGGAATAGCCGAAAAATGTGCATCCTTTTTGGAGTGGCTGGACAGGTACAGGAATATGGCCGGATTCGTGCCCATCCGTGTGCTTTTGGACAGGCTGCTTGCTGAAAGCAACTATATAGCAGGCGTCACTGCAATGCCTGACGGCGATCAGCGCAGGGCAAATATAAACATGCTTTTAGAGCGTGCTGCTGAATTCGAGAAGACCAGCTATTACGGACTTTTCCATTTTGTAAGGTATATTTCCAGGCTTAAGGAAAAGGAAGTTGATTACGGTGAGGCAGGTATACTTGATGAAAATGCAAACGTAGTGCGCCTTATGACCATACATAAGAGCAAGGGGCTGGAATTTCCGGTGGTCTTTGTGGTGAATCTCAGGAAAAAGATCAATCAAAAGGATTCTACCGGCTCGTGTCTTGTGGATTCCGAATTGGGAGTGGCACTTAAGGCTATAGATCCTGTGAAGCGGACAAGCAGAAAGGGCCTTAAATATATGTCTTTTGCATCGAAGATGGAAAAGGATGCCATTGCAGAAGAACTCAGGGTTCTGTACGTCGCCCTCACCCGCGCAAAGGAGAAACTTATAATAACAGATGTGGAAGAGCTGAATGAGGACGGTTCACCTAAGGATATATGCAGGCCGGAAGAGGCAAAGAACTGCATGGATATGATCCGCTATGTGATAAATATGACCGAGGTTTCGGATAAGGAGTACGAAAAATGTATTTCGGAAAAGGACATGGCGGTAAGCATAGTGGAGCGTGGTGACGAGGCCATAGAGGCTGCCAGGGAACTGCTTATGTCAGATTTAAAGCCCGATACGGAACTGTGTAACCTTCTTGAGAAGAAATCCGAGTATCGATACGGTTTTCCTTCCCTGCAGGGACTTTTTACCAAAACTACAGTGTCAGAGCTTAAAAAAGCTGCCTATGACGATGAGGCGGAAGTACATATGTTTGAGGAAAAGGAACCCGATACATATGTTCCGTCCTTTGCGGGGGAAGAAAAAACGGATGCTGCAGGAAGAGGTACTGCTTATCATAAGGTTATGGAACTTCTTCCTTTCGATAAATTATATGCCGGCGGGCAGTCTGTAGAAGAGATTGTAAAGTCAACCGTAGATAATGCCGTTCTGGATAATAAGATGACCGAAAATGCAGCAAAAACCATAAGTATTTCGGATATAGCCCGGTTTTCCGGTCAGGATATGGCAAGGAAAATGGCGGAAGCGTCACTGGCAGGAAAGTTGTATAAAGAGCAGCCCTTCTTCTATGCCGTACCGGCGAGGCGCTTTGATGAGAGGCTGCCGGAGGATGAGTCGGTGCTGGTTCAGGGCGTGATCGATGCTTATTTTGAAAAAGATGGGGTACTTACGGTTCTTGACTATAAAACCGACAGAGTTAGTTCGGACGAACAGCTGGTGGACAGATATAAAATACAGCTGGAGATATATTCTGAAGCCCTTGAACAGATAAGCGGCAAAAAAGTCGGGCGCAGGGCAATTTATTCCTTTGCACTGAACAAGATTATTTTGCTATAAAATACTATGGATAGCCTGTAGTCAGTCTGATATAATTACATGATGGGGGGAGCGTGTTCAGTGCATTTGGCACAGTACGCTGAAAATGGAAAGTAACTATTCAGGACAGCCCGGACTAACTGCTGTCACGGGTGTACTAAAGAGTTACGACAGGAAGAGTTTATGCAGATAACAGAGGATATTGAGGAATTACTCAGCTTAGGCTATCGCATTGCTACGGAAAATAATTTCGTGGCTTTGTTTGATATGATACTGGATAAGTGCATTGACTTCACTGATGCGGATGGCGGCTCGCTGTATATTGAGGCGGAGGGTTCACTTAAGCATCTGCTTGACATAAACCGTACACTGGATGCTGACAGCAAAAAGAGCAGCATTGAGGCTGACAAGATAGCGGCAGGTCCTGATGATACGGATATCTTTACCTATTGTTATCACAATCCCGAAAATCTTTTAAACATTCCGGATATATATCTTGATGAGCGGTTTGATATCACCGAAATAAAGAAATTTGATGAAGAGAATGATTACCGCACCCAGTCAGTACTGATGATCCCCATACTTGAGCCGGATCAGTCAGTGCTTGGGGTTATGATGCTTTATAACTGCCTTGACGAAGAGCGTAACATCATACCTTTCAGCTCTGATTATGAGAAGCTGGTCAAGTCCCTTACGGCGCAGATGGCCAATACCCTTACAAGTATGATACTGATACAGGATCAGGAGGAATTATTGGAGTCTTTTGTGGAATGCATGACTACCGCGATCGACGCCCGTACCCCTTACAATGGCAAACATACAAAACATGTTGCCAGATACTGTCAGGCTATTACGGACTACATGAATGTACTGTATACCAGGGATGCTATTGACAGATATATTACACCTAATGAGCAGGAGCAGCTCCTGCTTGCTGCAAAGCTCCATGATATAGGAAAGATGGTAACCCCTCGCGAAATCCTGAATAAGGCTACGCGTTTAGGTGAAAAATATTCGGATCTTCGCAATAAGCTGGAAAAGATCCGTCTTCGGATCAAGATAGACATGCTGGAGCGCAAGATGCAGATTGAACTCTGGCAGGAGGAAGATGAGCTGCTGGGGAGATTTCTGGATCAGCTGGATACTCTGAATACATCAGGATTCCTTACTGACGAGCAGATAGCATTCATCGATCAGATGGGTGAGAAATACTATGAGGATTTTGATGGTACCATCACACCGTATCTTGATGAAAATGAAAAGTATTCTCTTCATATCCGCAAGGGTACATTGACGGAGGAAGAGAGGGAGATTGTAAAGCGTCATGTCACGTATACGGCACAGATGCTTTCAAAGATCAATTTCTATGACAAGTATGACAGAGTGGTCGCGATTGCATCGAACCACCATGAATATATCGATGGCAGCGGCTATCCGAGAGGTCTTAAGGATGGGCAGCTTGATCTGCTGACCAGGATAATGACGGTATGCGATATTTTTGACTCCCTTACTGCGGATGACAGGCCGTATAAGAAAAAACTGACGCTGGAAAAGGCTCTCAGCATACTGAACGAGATGGCCCAGGAAGGTAAGCTGGATTCGGGCATAGTTCTTATCGTTTCGGATTATATGTCCAAGCATTTCAAGGAACTTTCTGCCCAGATGAAGGAAGAGGACCTCTGGGAGAAAGAAGCGGAAGAAAGGTCATATTCTGATTTCCAGGCAGACGGGAAGCGCATGGAAGAGCAGGAGCGAGCTATCCGTGACGAAGCAATACCGGATGACGAGGTGGGAATAACTGTTACTGAGGAACTGCTGGATATAGATGTTCCCTTTGCACAGCTGCCTCAGGCTGATAAGCCGGCAGAGAAAAAATACGAAAAGGATGATATGATCGGACGTACTCTCGCTCCTGATGATGTCATATCAAAATCCGGTGGACAGGATAAGAAAAAAGACAGATCCGAAGTAAAAGAGCAGCAGGCTGACGATAAATCCAAAGCTGAAGAGAAAGATGGAACGTCCGCACAGGATAAAAAACCTGACGCAGCTTCAGCTCCGGAAGAAACACGGAAGCGCAGAACAGCTGAATCCGTTAACGAAGAGATAAGGGCCAGAAATGAGGAGCTTGAAAGGACCAAAGCAGAAGAGACTGAGAAGGCTGTTGTAATGGATGAGATTCCCAGATCCGGCAAGCCTAAATCACGCCGTGGAAAGAAATCCAGGGGCACAGGAACTACTTTGGATCTGGAGGCAGCTAAAGATAATGGAAGTGCTGACAGTGCAGCGAAAGATAAAAAAGAAGACGACAAACAGAATTCTCCTTCCGAACCGGTGAATTCCGGTCTGGAGGGTCTGCCTTTCCTTGATGACGACCTGCTGAGTTTAGACGATAATAAGGAAGAAGACCCGAATCCTTTTGCAAGACACAGGGCGGCGGAAGTTCTGCCATCAGCAGGAAATCCTATGCTGGCTGGCAGAGCGGGGGAAAACTAAACTGATTAGTTTAAAAGCACTGCGGCAGCGGTGCTTTTTTTGAGATTCACAAGCCCCAAGTACTTTACTTACACGCAAGCTTGCTTGCAGTGGGAGCGCGTAACAATCCGTGTGAATTAAATGATATTTTGAGCAATCGTTTTGGGAAATCATGGAAAAGAATAAATTTAAATTAACTGAATCATCCTTCGGCCGGTCAGTATACATGATACTGCCTTTTGCGGCGTATTATGTGACATTAAATCTGCTGATACGCGGGGCAAGACTTATTGTTCTTTATGTGGCCCGCAGCAACGGGGAACTCTCCGGTGTGTTCAGGAGGAATGCATCATCTGTGGAGATGTGGTGCAGCATTATTGCTTATGTGGTGACTGTAGTTTTTCTGTGGCTTATTTTCAGGAAAAGCGATCCCGTCGAGCAGAAGATAAACCCGGTTAATCCAAAGAATATAATTACATATATCTGTACATTCGCAGCCGGCGGCGGCTTTGCCATAGCGCTTAATTCGCTGGCAGCATGTATTCTGGAGATGGTCAAGGCGGATGACAGCCTGACTCAGGGGCTGTCTTTTGATGCCGGCAAGCCCTTTCTGCCGGGATTGATATTGTACGTGTTTTTATCACCTCTGCTTGAAGAGATGACCTTCCGATGGCTGACCTACGGTCGTATAAAAAAGACCATAGGTGAAAGCCAGGCTGTACTTATTACATCTGTATTCTTTGCTTTGGTCCATGGAAATGTGGTTGTAGCAATATATGCATTTGTCATGGGACTTATAATGGCGCTGATATACAGGCAGTCAAAGACCTTTGCGCTATGCGTGCTGTTCCATTTGTCGGCCAACGCGTTTGTTTTTATTTCGGCGTATGTGTTATAATGATTTGTTATGTTTAGCGAGGAGTAATTAAAAAATGATAGCAGATTATATAAAAGCAATGAGAATGGGGGAAAAGGAATACAGGTCCTGCGTAGTTCGCGGTGAATACCCGTATCTGCCGGTCCTGGACGAAATCGTTTCCCATGTGGATATAGACGCACAGGTTCCTTTGGGACTGGTTCAGATTCCTTTGGATCAGGTAGTGGGAACTTATGCTGCCGGCCGTACCGCGTCTTTTGCCAGGAATTTTATGCCTATACTGGATGAGAATTCCGAGTTTGCCTTCAAATGGAGCCAGCTCTATGACGGCATGGAGGCAGAAGGCATGCGTGATCCCATCGTTGCTTATGAATTTAATAATAAATTCTATGTAATGGAAGGAAACAAGCGAGTTTCCGTGTCAAAGTTCATGGGTGCAGTCACCATTGAGGGAAATGTAACCCGTATGCTGCCTAAGCGCACGGATGATCCGGAGTGCAGGCTTTACTATGAATTTGTGGATTTCTATGAAATCACGGGCGTAAACTATCTGTTTATGAGCCGTGAGGGTAATTTTAAGAAGCTGATCGCTGAGACATACCCGGTGACGGATGATGAAGGAAATACCAGGAAGTGGACCAAGGACGAGGAGCTGGAGTTCAGGGCTTTCTATACTTTCTTTGCAAAGGAATTCAAGGTAAGGGCGGAGGGGAAATTTCACATAACGGTGGGGGATGCACTCTGTCTTTTCCTAAGTATTTTTAATTATGATGAAGTGAAGGATGCGTCGCAGGCGGAGATAAGGACTGACGTGCTGCGCTTCTGGAGGGAATTTGCCCTCTATGACAAAGGTGATGAGCTGACACTGGTGCTGAATCCCACCCGGGAGCCCAAAAAACTTAATCTTATGAAGCTCTTCCCGGGAAACACGCAGCAACTCAAGATCGCATTCATCCATGATAAGAGTGCCAATGAATCATCCTGGACATATTCCCATGAGCTGGGCAGGAAGTATGTGATGGATGCCTTCGGGGACAAGATTGCCACATCCTGCATAGAGAGAGTGGATGGAGATGATGCGGATGACGTGTTTGATGCTGCAGTTGAGGCGGGCAATAAAGTCATATTTGCCACATCACCCAAGCTGGCATCCCCGGCACTCAGGGCGGCCATAAGGCATCCGGAGGTTAAGATACTCAACTGCTCAATGAGCTTGTCCCATCAGACCATAAGGTCTTATTATCTTAGGATGTATGAGGCCAAGTTCATAACCGGTACCATTGCGGGAGTTATGCTTGAGCATGGTTCCATAGGATACATTTCGGATTATCCCATACATGGTACTACGGCAGAGATAAACGCATTTGCGCTGGGAGTCCAGACTGTAAATCCCAGGGCAAAGGTTTTTCTTGAATGGTCCATGGTAAAAGACAGGGATGTGAATGAAGAATTCAGGAAAAATGATGTCACCCTCATTTCGGGAAGGGATCTGAATGCCAAGGTCAGCCAGGGGCAGGAGTTCGGTCTTTATATACCTAATGAGGACGGTACCCATACAAACCTGGCGGTTCCGGTAAGGCACTGGGGCAAGCTGTATGAGGAGATAATTCATTCAATCCTTTCGGGCGGGTATAAAAACGATGAAAATGTTTATGAAAACCAGGCGCTGAATTATTTCTGGGGAATGTCCTCCGGGGCAATAGATGTCATTTATTCGAGGAATCTTCCTGCGGGAGTAGTCAGAATGCTCAGGACTTTCCGGGCAGATATACGGGACATGGATCTTAATCCCTTCACGGGACCGATCTATGATCAGAACGGTGAGATGCGCTGCGAAGACGGCCAGACCCTTACAGCTAAAGAATCTGTTTCCTTTGACTGGCTTAATGACAATATAGTCGGCTATATACCGGATATCTCCGAACTTAAGGATGAGGCCGTTGATCTTGTAAAAGTGCAGGGGATAAAGAAAGATACTGAGGGACCGGCGTGAAGATACTGGCACTTGCGGACAAGGAATCGAAGAATTATTGGGATTTTTACAGGCCGGGGAAGCTTGACGGCCTAGATCTCATAATATCCTGCGGCGACTTAAAGCCCGCATACCTTTCTTTCCTTGCGACCTTTGCCCATGTGCCCATACTCTACGTAATGGGAAATCACGATGCCGTATATGATACGACGCCGCCGGAGGGCTGTATCTGTATAGAAAATGACATATATGTATATCAGGGAATACGCATACTTGGTGTAGGCGGATCAATGAGGTACAAGCCGGGACCGTACCAGTTCACGCAGAAGGAAATGAATGTGCGTGTTTCAAGGCTCTGGTCCAAAATAAAGAAAAATGAAGGCTTTGATATACTGGTCACCCATTCACCTGCATTTCAGATAGGGGACGGAAGAGATCTTCCCCACACGGGATTTAAGGCCTTTAATAAACTGCTGGATAAGAATTCACCCAGGTATTTTCTTCACGGACATGTGCATGCAACTTATGGAAGAGAGTACAAGCGACTGAAGACATATAAGGATACGCTGATAATCAATCCGTATGAAAGCTATCTATTTGAATATGAGAGCGAGTACGAGAATGAGTTTGAGAAGATAAGGGCAAGGGAAGAACGTGACAGACTTGCCGGACAGGAATAAATAAAGAGGTTAAAAAATGAGCTGGGAAAAAAACGTAAGAAAGGTTGTTCCATATACGCCTGGTGAACAGCCGAAATCACAGGAAAAGATAATAAAATTAAATACGAATGAGTGTCCGTATCCTCCGGCACCCGGGGTTAAGAAACTTCTGGAAGCTGAAAGCTATGAGGATCTAAGGCTTTATCCGGCACCGGATGCGGCTTCTCTGGTTGATGTGCTTGCGGAGTATTATGGTGTAGGCTCGGATCAGGTATTTGTGGGAGTGGGGTCGGATGATGTCATTTCAATGGCATTCCTTACTTTCTTTAACTCAGACAAGCCCATACTCTTTCCGGATATAACGTATTCGTTTTATCCGGTGTGGTCCGATGTGTATAAGATACCGTATAAGAAGGCTGCGCTTGATTCTGATTTCAGGATAAAAGCTGATGACTACAAGCAGGAAAACGGGGGAATAATAATTCCTAATCCCAATGCGCCTACCGGAGTGCTTGAGGACCTTGCGCTAATAGAGGATATAGTTAAGTCAAATCCCGAAAGCATAGTGATGATTGACGAAGCATATATAGACTTTGCAGAGGAAGGAACAAGCGCATTGTCCCTTGTGCCGAAATATGACAATCTGCTGGTTATCAGGACTTTTTCAAAATCCCGTGCAATGGCCGGTCTCCGCATAGGTTTTGCCATAGGCAATGCGAAACTGATAAAGTTCCTTAATGATGTGAAATACTCCGTAAATTCATATACAATGAACCGTCCCTCACTGGAGCTTGGTACGGAGGCGGTAAAGGATGATGATTATTTTAAGCAGACCCTTGCAAAGATAATAAAAACACGTGAGCGTATGAAAAAGGAACTGTCCGCCCTTGGTTTCTCATTTCCGGATTCAAAGAGTAATTTCATTTTTGCAAGCCACGCTACAGTTCCTGCAGAAGAGATTTTCAAATATCTTCGCGGTAAAAATATTTATGTCAGGTACTTCAAGCAGGACCGCATAGATAATTATCTTCGTATTACCGTGGGGACGGAGGAGGAAGCGGATTCGCTGATAGAAGCGTTGAGGGAGTTCGTAAGCAACTAAAGCTCTTAATATAATTCAAATAATAATAAATATGATCTGACAGATCGGAAAGTGGTGTGAAATGAGTTTTATCCTGGACATTTTAAGGGGAATGGTTATTGGTATTGCAAACGTGATACCGGGAGTCAGCGGAGGTACCATGGCGGTTTCAATGGGTATCTACGACAAGATGATATTTGCGCTGACACATATCTTTAAGGAGATAAAAAAGAGCATTATCACACTTCTTCCTATCGGAATAGGCATGGGACTTGGAATTGTAGGACTGGCAAAGCTTATCGAGCTTATGTTTGACAAGATACCGGTACAGACCAATCTCTTTTTCATAGGTCTTATACTCGGCGGCCTGCCCATGATAGTAAAAGAAGTAAAAGGGAAAAAGGTAGGTATAGCGCATATCATAGGCTTCATAGTTTTCTTTGCACTGGTTGTGGGGCTGGCCCTGCTTGATGGTGTTACCGGCAAGGATGCAGACTTAAGCTTCAGTCTTCTTACGGAACTTAAGCTTGTAGGAGCGGGGGTGATAGCGGCTGCTACCATGGTGATACCGGGAGTCAGCGGCTCAATGATGCTTATGCTGCTTGGTTTATATCAGCCTGTAATATCTGCCATAAATGATATGGTAAGCGCACTTAAAAATCTTGATGTACCGGGAATCCTTGCAGGTGTAGGTGTGCTTCTTCCCTTTGGTATAGGTGTTGTGATAGGAATATTTGCCATAGCAAAGTTGATTGAGTTCCTGTTCAACCGCTTTGCCACAGTAGTTTACTGGTGCATAATCGGACTTATTACTGCTTCGCCTATTGCCATAATAATAATGAATAAAGAAATTTTTGCAGATTTAAATGTACTGACAATAATCACTTCCGTTGTGACTTTCGCAATAGGTTGTGTGATCGCATTCTTCCTTGGTGGGGATGTGAAGAAGGAAGAGAAGACTGAGGCTACGGCTGAGGAAAGCAAGGGTTGAGTATATCAGCGTAAGCCGGAAAAATGTACCCTCGCTGATGCCTTTGCACTAAGCTCGCGCTGCGCAGCCTGAAACCAACTGCCCCGCAGATGACGTTGTGTGCATGATGTATTTTTGTACTATGGCAGACGTCATCGTCCAAACATCGCTCGCTCACGCCTATCGTAGCGTGAGCATCGCTCGAACAGTTGCTGCGGGGCAGGTTGGCTGCTTGCACTTGCTAAGGGCAAAGGCAAGGCTTCGGGTACATGTTTTCCGGCTAGTGCAGATATGCGCACCACAAAATAAGACAGAATGAAAATGCACGAGGAATGTAATGGACGAGTATACAGGCTTTGCAGAAGTATATGATGAGTTGATGGAAGATGTTCCGTATGCTGAGTGGTGCGAGAGGATAGTTTACATCCTTAGGGAGCATGGCATTAACGATGGGCTCGTGCTTGATCTGGGCTGCGGGAGCGGTACCATGACGGAGCTGCTTGCTGATGCAGGCTATGATATGACAGGCGTTGACCTTTCTCCGGAGATGCTTGAAAAGGCAAAGCTTAAGAAGGAAGCATCCGGAAATGACATACTGTATCTTGGTCAGGATATGAGGAGCTTTGAACTGTACGGTACCATGCGTGCAGTCGTATGTGTGTGCGACAGTATTAATTACATATTGGAAGAAGATGAGCTGCGGAAGGTCTTTGAACTGGTGAATAACTATTTAGACCCCGGCGGCTTATTTTTATTTGATATAAATACGGTTCATAAATACCGTGATGTCATAGGCAGTATGACCATTGCGGAAAATCGTGAAGACTGCAGTTTTATCTGGGAAAATTTTTATGATGAGGATAAGGCAGTAAATGAGTATGATCTTACCCTTTTTATCCGTAATACAGACGGACTGTATGAAAAGCAGGAGGAAACCCATTTTCAGAGAGGCTACGAGTTTGAAATGATAAAGCGTCTGATCGGAGAGGCAGGTCTTGAATTTGTTGAGGCATTTGATGGAGATGAGACGGTGGGACTTTCGGAAAAAGTTCCTGTGTCGGAACAAACTGAGCGTATCTTTTTCATAGCGAGGGAGTGTTCCAAAAAAGCGTGATACCGTTACCGGAAGAACTGACAGGTTCTGAACAGTTATGGATGATTTAGGTATATAATATTTAAAAACAGTGTTTGGTATGAATTAAGTTTGGAGGGAAAAATGCAGCACGGATTTATAAAAGTATCGGCTATTACGCCGAAGATAAGGGTTGCGGATCCGGAATACAATGCCGGTGTATGCATTGAGGCTATAAAGGCGGAGGCGGCAAAGGGAGCGAAGATCATCGTGCTGCCGGAGCTGGTGCTGACCGGCTACACCTGCCAGGATCTTTTTCTGCAGGATACTCTTATAGCTGAAGCAAAAGAGCAGCTCTGCCGTGTTATTGTGGAAACTGCTGATGTGGATGCCCTTGTCTTCATAGGGCTTCCCATGGAACTCTGCGGAAAGCTGTATAACGTGGCAGCAGTCTTTTCCCATGCGGGAATAAAGGGATTCGTCCCCAAAAGATACCTGCCTAATTACGCTGAGTTCTATGAACAGAGGCATTTTACAGAAGGACAGGAGGAAGTGATCTTCGTTGATTTTGCCGGACAGACTGTTCCCTTCGGGGGAAATCTTATATTCCAGTCAGACGTGATAGACGGGCTGGCTGTGGGCTGTGAAATATGCGAGGACCTGTGGGTTCCGGATCCTCCTTCCACATCACTTGCAAAGTCGGGAGCAAATATCATCGTAAATCTTTCTGCGTCAAATGAGACCGTAGGCAAGGCAGAATACAGAAGAGGACTTGTGGGAATGACCAGTTCAAGGCTTTTGTGCGCATATGTATACTGCAGTGCTGCAGAGGGTGAATCTACCCAGGACCTGGTTTTCTCAGGTCACAATATCATAGCTGAGAACGGAAGGATACTTTCAGAGACGAAACGCTTTGAGGCCGGTGTCGCAAGGGCTGATATAGATATAAAGAGATTGATGTGTGAGCGGAGGCGGATGACGACTTTTGATGTTCCGCTGAAGGCTGAGGACGGTTTTACAAGAGCCGGTTTTGAACTGGAAAAATGTGATACTGTGCTTGAACGTGTTTTTGATCCGGCGCCTTTTGTTCCCTCCGATGCGGCTGCCCGTGCGGACAGATGCGAAGAGATACTTTCCATACAGAGTTACGGCCTTAAAAAGAGATATGAGCATACCGGATTAAAGAAGGCCGTGATCGGTGTATCAGGCGGACTGGACTCCACCCTTGCACTATTAGTGACGGTAAGGGCTTTTGATATGGCGGGCCTTGACCGCAAGGGTATAAAGGCTGTCACCATGCCCTGCTTCGGAACCACAAGCAGGACCAAGGGGAATGCGGTGAGGCTTTCGGAAGCATTGGGCTGTGAGCTTATAACGGTTGACATTGCAGCATCCGTAAGACAGCATTTCAGTGATATCGGCCATGATGAAAACGACCACAGTGTGACCTATGAGAATGGACAGGCCAGAGAGAGGACCCAGGTCCTTATGGATATGGCCAATAAAGAAAACGGCCTGGTCATAGGCACAGGAGACATGAGTGAGCTGGCTCTTGGCTGGGCTACATATAACGGAGATCATATGTCCATGTACGGTGTCAATGCCGGTGTACCAAAGACTTTGGTAAGGCATCTGGTGGCTTATTATGCAGAAAGCTGCGGCAATGATGAAGTGTCGGCAGTGCTGCGTGATGTGCTGGATACGCCGGTGAGTCCCGAGCTGCTTCCACCTGAAAACGGTGAGATTTCCCAGCGTACAGAGGACCTGGTAGGCCCTTATGAGCTGCATGACTATTTCTTATATTATATGCTTAGAGCAGGCTTTGCACCTGACAAGATCTACCGCATAGCCTGCAGGAGTTTTGAGGGCACATACGATAAAGAGACAATCCTTAAGTGGCTGAAGGTGTTCTACAGACGTTTCTTTGCACAGCAGTTCAAACGATCCTGCCTGCCGGATGGACCGAAGGTTGGTTCCGTTGCGGTATCGCCCAGGGGTGACCTCAGGATGCCTTCGGATGCAAGCCGTGCCGCATGGCAGAAGATACTGGACAGGCTGGGATAAATTATTAAGGAGTATCATATGAGCGACAGCTTTATGCAGGAAGCGATAAAAGAAGCTTATGACGGTATAAATGCCGGGGACGGAGGCCCTTTCGGCTGTGTGATAGTTAAGGACGGGAAGATAATCGGCCGAGGTCATAACAGGGTGCTTTTGAAAAAGGATCCAACCTGCCATGGTGAAGTGGAGGCTATAAGGGATGCCTGTAAAAAAGCAGGTACCCACGATTTAAGCGGAAGCATACTTTACACTACGGCTGAGCCCTGTCCAATGTGCCTTGGGGCTTCACTCTGGGCAAACATAAGCGAAGTGCGCTACGGCTGCAATCGCAAGGATACGGACGGGATCGGTTTCAGGGATGACAGGTTCTATGATTACATTGCCGGCAAGACAGAGATCATGCCGGTAGTAGAGGAAGACCGGGAAGAGTGCCTGAAGCTGTTTGATGATTATAATAAAAGTACAGGGAAGCAGTTGTACTGAAGATAACTGCGGACTGTTGATTTAGGAGGAAAAAATGAAATTCGCAGACAGACTTGACCGTTTCGGGGAGGAGATATTTGCTTCCCTCAACAATAAGAAGCTGGAGATGGAGGCGCAGGGGCGTAAGATATACAACCTTAGCGTGGGCACTCCGGATTTTAAGACTCCGGAGCATATACGGAAAGCATTGACAGAGGCAGCGGCGGATCCTGAAAACTGGAAATATGCGCTTCGGGACTTACCGGAGCTTCTGGATGCGGTATGTGCCTATTATAAAAAAAGATATGGTGTCACCATAGAGCCGGACCGGGTAATGAGCTGTTACGGTACCCAGGAGGGTGTGGGGCATCTGGCACTTGCCCTCTGCAATAAAGGGGATGTGGTGCTTCTTCCGGATCCCTGCTATCCGGTGTTCCAGGCAGGGAGTTTTTTAGCAGAGGCAGAGCCCTGGTACTATCCGCTTAAAAAGGAACATGATTTCCTGCCGCATCTTGAGGATATACCCGAGGATGTGGCACGCAGGGCAAAATACATGATAGTGAGCCTCCCGGCCAATCCTGTCGGTTCTATCGCAAGGGACGGTATATATGACGAGATTGTTGCGTGGGCAAAAAAATATGATGTGCTTATAGTTCATGACAATGCATATAGTGACATCATTTTTGACGGAGTAAATGGTGGAAGCTTTCTTGCAACTGAAGGAGCGATGGATGTGGGAGTTGAGTTTTTCAGCCTGTCCAAATCCTTCAATGTGACCGGTGCCCGCATAAGTTTCCTTATCGGAAGGAAGGATGTGGTTGATGCCGTTAAGCTTTTAAGAAGCCAGATCGATTTCGGTATGTTCCTGCCCATACAGAAGGCAGCCATAGCTGCACTTGAAGGCTCCGCTGAAATGGTGGTTGAGCAGTGTGCTGATTATCAGGCAAGACGTGATGCTCTATGCGGAGGCGCAAGGGCGATAGGCTGGAATATCCCGGATACGAAGGGCAGTATGTTCGTATGGGCACCCATCCCGGAGACTTATTCTTCCAGCATGGAATTTTGCATGGACCTGCTGAATAAGTCCGGTGTGCTCTGCACCCCCGGCGCAAGCTTCGGCCCCCATGGTGAGGGATATGTTAGGTTTGCTCTTGTTCTGCCGCCGGAAGAGATTGCAGAGGCTCTTAAGGCTGTTAAGGACAGCGGTATAATCTGAGAGGAGCTTATATTTTACAGAGCGGTAAAAATTGTGACAGAGGGGAAAGAAATGAACGTTATAGAAATAAAAGATGATGAAAAGAAAAAAGAGATAAGCCGTACTATACTCGAAGCGCTTACAGAGTGGTTTGAGGTTACTGAATCCAGGGAGGGATATATTTCGGACAGTCCCGGAAAAATATTTTTTGCGGCATATGACGGTGAAAGACCTGTCGGGTTTTTATACCTTAAAGAAACCGGAAAGGATACCATGGAACTTGCGGTAATGGGTGTGCTTAAGGAATTCCACAATCAGGGCGTGGGACGGAAACTTTTTGAAAGCGCAAAGAAAGCCGCAGCGGATGCCGGATACAGCTTTATCCAGGTTAAGACCGTGAAGATGGGCATGTATGAGGACTATGACCGTACGAACCGTGCATACATAGCCTGGGGCTTTAAGGAGTTTGAAGTGTTTCCGGAATACTGGGATGCTGCAAATCCCTGCCAGATATATGTGATGGCATTATGATGAAAAATGTTGTATGAAGCTGTTTCGCTGGGATGCAGGGAAAGGAATGTGCCATGTCAATCTCAAATGAAGATTTTAAAAAACTTCTGGCAGAAGAAGTAAGTAAATACGAGGGAGTGTATGTTCCACTCAAGGCAAGCCTGTTAGAACGAGCCATAATCAGGTCTGCTAAACCTTCTGACCTGCATCCTAATCCTGATGATGAATTCAGCTTTCCCAATATAGGACCGAATTATTCGATCATTGCAAATTATGAGAGTAAATTCAGGACAACAGGCAAGGTAAAGGATAACCCCTGGGATGAGTCCATTATGGTGCAGAAGATACATCCAAGCGGATATATGATACTGAATGGCCACCACAGATGGGCGGGGGCCATGCGGGCAAATATCAAAAGGGTGCCCATAACCATCATAAACCTCACCCAGGAAACCGACGTTAAAAAAATGCTCATGGCTTCAAAACATGATAAGAGAGTTACCATAGACCTGGATGAGATTGTATTCTGTGACCCCAATGAAGTACCGGCAGAAAAGCCTATGGGCTTCCCGGCAAACAGAGTATACAAAGAAAGAATCAGGCTGGGGATACCCTCGCTTTTACATATTCTGAGCAAAAACGGTTATGACATATGGGTTTACACGGCAAAGCTTTATTCGTATGATTATATCAGCAATTATTTTAAAAAGTATTCCGTCAAGCTGGATGGCATAATCACAGGAACGGGCAGAAAAACGAAGGAACATGAGGCTACAAGGCAGAGGCTCAAAGAACTCATGGAAAACAAGTACGAGGAGACTCTTCATATAGAAAATGATTTTGTGGTCCGTTCATTCAGGGATAAAAAGGATTATCAGGATATAGAGATAAAAGAGGATGAGAACGGCTGGTCCTATGCCGTGATAAACATCATAAAGGGGTTATATCCGGATGAAAAAAAGTAGCAACAAAATGCGTGTCTCTTTCGATCTTGACGAGGTGCTCTTTGTGTCGCCTCTTACACATAAGACCGAACCGGAGCTTCGCTTTCCGTTGAACAAGATTTATAAGGAGCGGCTGCGTCTCGGTACGCCTGAACTGATAAACACGCTTCAGCAGATGGGGTATGAAGTATGGGTTTATACTTCTTCCTTTAGGTCTGAGCAGTATATATCACGGCTTTTTAGCCGTTACCATGTAAAGTTTGACGGCATAGTAAACGGCACCCGCCATTTAAAGGAAGTTCAGCGTGACAATAAGGACACGCTTCCGCAGAAGCTTCCCAGCAGGTACCGTATATCGCTTCATATTGATGATGAAGCCATTGTCTGTACTATGGGCCGTCAGTTCGGATATAATGTATATCACCTGGATGCACAGGATGATGAATGGAAGGAAAAGATCATCCATCAGGCTGAGATAATCAGGAAGAGGGAATTCGGAGAATAGCTTAATGGCAGTAAGAAAACGTATTGCGTTGCTGCTTGGACAGGCAGAAGAATTCTATCAGTACCGTTTTATTGACGGTTTTCTGAAGCAGGCATTTGAAGCTGATCTTGATGTCTGTATTTTTTCCATGTACTTAAAGTACCAGGATACTGAGGCTAGGGAAAAGGGGGATAAGCGGATTTATTCCCTGTTTAATTTTTCCCTTTTTGATGCTGTTGTAGTGTTGCCTGACACCATACAGACACCGGGAATGGCCAGAGAAATAGAGGACAGGATAAAGGCAGAGTTTAACGGCCCCGTGCTCTATGTGGATCTGGCCAGCGACACATTTCCTTATATACTTACTGACAGCTATACTCCGGTTAAACAGCTGATAGAGCATCTTGTTCAGACCCATGGATACAGGGATATAGCATTCCTTACCGGCAAGAGGTGGCATGAGCATTCCAAGATAAGGCTTCAGGCATATAAGGATGTAATGACGGAAGCCGGATTCCCTGTACGGGATGACCGGGTTTTTTATGGTGACTATTGGTATACTGGTGGGAAAAAATGCGCTGAAAAGCTTCTAAAAAAGAGAAATGATCTGCCGGAGGCTGTTGCCTGTGCCAATGACTTTATGGCTATCGGCCTGTGCGAAGAGCTGGCGGCAGCAGGATTAAAGATTCCTGAAGATATAGCAGTTATAGGTTTTGATACGTCCGATGAAGGGCAAAGGAGCCCTAAACCCCTGACCAGCGCATATATTCCTGCAAGGGCTACGGGTTCAAGAGCTGCCAGAAGCATAATAAGGCTGATGAAGGGTGAGCCCATAGATGAATCAAGTGACGAGACCGAGCTTTTCATAGGGACGAGCTGCGGCTGCGTGGATGACGGCAATATTTACAACAGCCTGAGGAGGGAG
>JAILDD010000076.1 GCA_024689605.1 Lachnospiraceae bacterium | reverse complement strand
CTGTGTTATGAACTGATCACGATGGTGACAGCGAATAACGGATTTGAGAGAGATGGCGAGGAAACCGCCATCTTTTTCAAATTCATTTTCAAGGCTTGTGTTGCCGTTTATCTTTTGACGAACACCTTTGATATTGTTTGTGCGGTATTTCAGCTGGGATCGGAGATCGTGAATAATTCGTCGGGACAGATCGCGGCTGCATCTTCGATCGATGTGGCATCTACGATCCAGGATATGTTTGAAGAGCAGTTCGCGGATATGGATACCGGGGAATTGTTTGTTTTCGCCATGGAGACATTTTTGGTGAAATTCGGGATGAAGATCATGGCGGTTTGTATCACCGTCGTTCTTTACAGCCGTATGATCGAAATCTATCTGTATATGTCTGTTGCACCGATTCCGTTTGCAACGCTTACCAACAGGGAATGGGGATCCATCGGGACCAATTATGTGAAAGGGATCACGGCATTGGCCTTCCAGGGCTTTTTCATTATGGTCTGTGTTGGCATCTATGCGGCGATCGTAACGGATGTAGTAGGTTCTGTAGATAGTTTAACGCTCTCGACTGCGTTGTGGCAGGTAGGAGCCGTAACGATCGTTTTGTGTTTTGCATTGTTCAAGACCGGATCGATCTCGCGCAGCATTATGAATGCGCATTGATGAAAGGAGAGACTTAACCTAAAATCGAGGAACAAATCCTTGAAATCAATGGAAATGGCAGTATTACTGGATATATCTGTTTTGTTTATCATTATTCCTGATGAACTTTTGGATAAGAATGAACAATTCGTTTCTGTATAAAACACAGTGGGAAATTGTGCTGATAGAAGAAATGGAATTGTTCATTTTTTAAGGGTAAAAGGGCACCAAATTAGCATAGCTTAAAGAAAAATATAAGTCTTCTTTTTGGAGAGTGATTTCTATATCATTCCTCTTTGGAGGTGCTCTTATGGGACAGGTGATTTCGATAAACGATGCTAATGATGGTTGGAGAAGGAGATATCATTATGGGGTTTACACATGCAGTCTGATAGGACCGGACTCCATGGTATATAACAGATCATTCATAGTGATTAAAGACGAGAAGGGGGTGATAGTACATTTTACTCGTCTGCACAATTATGTAGGAGCCTATGAGCAGAGGGTTTTCAGACCGCTTGCATCGGATGCAGAAAACAAGATGCGTTATGTCTGCATGATGCTGAACTATATACTGATAGACCATTACTCCATCTACAAGATTGATCATGTATTTAAGATCACGAAGGAAGCTCTGGTTTGCTTTTTTATGGATTACGCACTGACCGAGAAGAAAACAGGAGGCTACAGGGGAAAGCAGAGTATTGAACGATGCGTATCTTCAGTAGCGCTGTTCTTCCGTAAGCTCAGTTACAAGTATGGAGGATATGTGACCTTGAAAAAGAAAGATTTGTATATAGAAAAACAGTGTTATAAGCGGAACGGAAAGTCATACAAGGAGCTGGTGCCGGACTTTCAGATACGCGGAATACCGCAGGAAAAGCAGATTTTTAGGGATGTGCCTAACAAGGTGTTTAAGATACTTTTAAATCTTGCTATCAGATATGCACCTGATATTGCTTTTGGAATAGCACTTCAGGCTTTTGCGGGACTGCGTCCAGGTGAGGTATGTAATGTCAGACAGGAAGGGAGTCCAAAAGGAAAAGGGCTGATCATAACTGAAACCGATGGAAGGTTTACTTGGGTTCAGATAGATTTGTCTCATGAATACGCCATGAGAAGTGATGGTGTCATATGTGGGCGGATTAAGAAAGAACGTAAGCAGTCAGTTTATCCGGCATATATTGAAGCATTTCAGGTGATGTATGAGCGGCATAAAAAGTTCCTGGAAACAAGAACCTACGAGAAGGATTATTGCCCCATGTTTGTTAACGGCAGGGGAATGGCCATGACATATTCTGACTATAGGAACAGATTTGAAAATCTTGTGGAAAACCATTTACGGCCTTTATTACTACAGCACTCTGATCCAGAATGTAGGCTTTACGGTCAGATGCTTGCAGAAAATAAGCTTGGACTTCAGAGCATCAGACATTGGTTCTCGGTACAGCTTGCGTTGAGAGGTGAGGATGTTGCCCAATTACAGTTCTGGCGGGGAGATACCAATCCGCAGAGTGCATTTACGTATCTCCAGAATAAAGGTGATCTCATAAATGAACTTGCAAAAACAAATGAATTATTGGCAGACGTCATGCTCAAAAAAGGAGAGGAGATATTTGACAAAGATGGACCTTTACAGAATGGCGAATGAAATAGCAGCAAGGGAAAACTCCAGATACAGGGATATATGCAGGGACAGGACCAAGCTGTTTGAATTCATGGCCTCGAATGAATGGTTTGACCTTCTGGACATAATGCCAGACGATGCTGACGCAGTTATCTCAAAAAGGAAGCAGGTGGTCTTTGATGACAGGGCACGTTCAAGGCTTGAAAGTGTTTTGACGGTGTGGATGAGGGCATATTTGCAAGGAAATGAATATAAGCTGAAGGTTTTGGAAGATGTTGGCATGGAGAGGCTGCCAGGGTTTACGGCGGCATATTGTAAGTATGTAAGACAGACAGAAATGGCAGGAGAAAAGATGGCGTGGATTCTGTTGGATTTTCTGCTTGCTGAGCTGGATGCCGAACTGGAAGTTACATCGGATGAGCGGATAGAACAGATTGTTGAAGAGATGGATTATGCAGTGCCGCTTACTTGTGCCAGATATTTTTCTCGATTTATGGAAAGTGAATATTCCGGCTGTAATGGACGCTGGGTGTACAAGTTCGGAAGTAGGACAAAGAAGGCTGACAATGAAGCATATTCAGTCAATGATTTCTGTGCGATGGCATTTTGCGTGTTTAATGAACAGCACTGGCAACAGAATGAACTGATCCGGAAAGCATGTGGATCGCAGAAGATGGCAAACCTTTGGGCATTTATTGCAATGCATTTTGTGTGTGGGCTGAGAGCGGGAGACATAGAAAGACTTCCGAGATTTGAACTGCCGTGCAATGGAGATGAAACCAGGAAGAAATTCATGGAAGGAACTTTTGGCAGTGCTGCCCCGCTTGTAAAAGAAATGGAAATACGCCTGAGACTCAAGGCTTATAAGCCGAGAAAAACTGCCATATATAGCGATATCACGGATGTGAAACTATTTATCCCAACAAGTCTTGCTGAACCGATGGGTATCATCCTGGGCATTGCGGCAAGTTATCATACTGAAGACAGACCGGGGCTTGGGTTCATAAAAAGAGTGTGCGGCGTTAGCGAAATAGAAAGTTTTTTTGGAAGCAGATTTCTGGACTTTACAAATGGAAAGACCTTTTCGTCACGCCGTGCAAATAAGGCTTATCTACAGGCTCTTTCCTCAACAGATGGGGCTGATTCACCAAAGGGATATATGCTTGCTGCACTCGCAAGAAACCATAAAGGCTCAATAGCATCATTACCCAAAACAACAGAGATATATTTGCGGGATGCCAAATTTTCAGGATATTCCCCGGAATTTATAGCCAAGGAGATGTTTGAACGCGGTGTGTTGGGATTTGTACCTTATCTCCTCTTAAAGATGCTAAAAGGTGAGGCATATTCAGAACTGCCAATACATGAGCAGACCCTTCTTATAAAAGAACTGGGGTTATCACCTTTAGTAATAGAACGGATTGTAGAAAGTCACAGAAAATCGATGGCGGCAGCGCATCAGATTGTAAAAGACCTGTTTACCGATAACGTAGGAGCAGAAAAGGCACTGCAGAAAATAGCAAGCGGTACTGCTGTCGGAAAACAGGAAGGCTTTCTCTGCGTGCTGACAGCTGCTGACATGACATGCAAATGCCCAGAGCGTGAAAACTGTATCGGATGCAGGTATGAGATATATACACAATCGGTAGTTCATCTTTTGACCAGGGAGTATAGCAGGATGAATGGTATGAAAAATAATAGCCCGGATGGCTGGAAGTATAAAGCACTGCTTCTGGAAAGAATAATGCCGAAGCTGACAGAGATAGTGGAGTCGGTTGTCAGGTTATATCCAGAGGGAGGAACAGATTTTATTGATGAGATATTGAACGGAGGCCTGAAGGGATATGTTGGTTGCGGTTAATGAGGGTACTTCTGGCTGTTATAGCAGATATGTGGTCATAAGTGAGATTGACAGGGAAGTTCTGCAAAGAGCCAGGGAAATATTTGAAAGGTACAGAAAACTTGAGGTCTTTAAGGAGTGTGATTTTGATGATGATGTATGGCTTATCACAAATGAAGTGCGTAAGACCAGGATAAGCTTCCGGTATCCCGAACTGGATTATAAAAAATATGCCTGTAAGTGGACCGGATGTAAATACGGGGAATACGTGCTTACAGCAAAGGTCTTTATCACATTGCAGCTGGGAAAGCTTGATATAGCCAGCCTGAGGTCAATAGCTAATTCGTTTGGAAAGATATGTGGAATGTCTGCAGAACAGGTTGAGGAATATAAAGATTACAGGGTTCATATTGCAGAAATGATACGGCTCTTGCCGGGGACAAATGAAATCAGGGATCAGATCCTTGAAACATTGGATGAGTATTCCACCATATTCAGGAGCAGATACAAGAAGAAACCAAGGGAACTGATGGATTTTGGGAGTTATTTCAGATTTGCGGATGCGATTACTGAGTATTGGAGTAAGGCGGCTGAAGAGGAAAAACTGTACTACTTTCCACTATATTTATGGTGGACATTCACAAGCATTCTTCCCTTAAGACCTACGGAGTTTCTTCTCATGCCGAGGGACTGCATAAGAAATGATGGCGATAAGGACTGGATTACAGTAAGACGAACCAGAATCAAGGGCGGAAACAGCAGACTGTCATACAAGATTTCAGGTGATTATGAGCTTTGCTCATATCCCGTATCAGATGCGCTTGCATGTGAAATTCTGTGGTATGTTCAAAAAACAGAAAACTGGTCGCCTACAGTGTTGGACACACTTTTCCGTCTTCCCGTGAGCGATGGAGAACAGATTCAATTTCTTGGTTATAACGTTATGTGCAGGCTCTTAAAAAACTTCTATCAGGAATGCAGTAGGTTGACACATGAAGAAAACATGATAAATCTGGGAGATACCAGACATCTGGCAATGATGAATCTTATCATTTCAGGCGGTTCGCCTTTAGTGTGCAAGGAACTTGCCAGGCATGAGAGCATCGATATCAGTTCCAATTACTATGCGAATATATCAACCCTTGTTGAATGCGCAGTGTTTGAGCAATACAGGGATATGAATGAAAAGGGAAAGGCGCGTATCATTGGGGACTGGAAATATCAGATTATACCGGAAACCGGTATGGTCGAGGTTCCGGATGGATGGTGCTGCTCTCCGGAGTATGCAAAAGACAGTATAGATGATTGTGTCAGTGCAGTAAGTCCGGATTCTGAAATCGGTGACTGCCATTATTGCAAATATTACCGTACAGATACGAACGGTCCCGGATTATATATTGGCGATATAGAGGCAAACAAGACAAGGGTTAAGGCAGACAGCTGGTATCTGATGCACATGATGGAAACGGTGAGATGCGGTATTGGTTATGAAGAGGATATTTCAAGGGCATTATTAAGGTTGCAGCATAGCTGCAAAATATATAAGGATAGCCTGACAGGCGGGATGGAGGATTGGAATGCCACGGTTAAAAAAATTAGGATCAGAGGAAATGATAGCAATAGTTGATTCTTTCTTTACTACGGAAGGTGCGGGGAATCCATCAAGGCTGAAATGCTCTGTTATTGCAGAGTATGCCATTCGCAATGGATATCAGCTGGAAGCGTATGACTTTCGCAGAGATGCGGGTGTGCGTAAAAGGATTGATGAACTTAAAGATATGGCCAGGGATGAAAACGGGATGCGTCTTCTGACAGGAAGGGCATATAAAAGCCTGGATGTCGAAAGGATACTTAAAGCAAGGCGAGATCCTGATGAGCTGAGAAAAGTCCTGGCTGAACTGGATGCTTATTGGAAAGATGTATATGAAGATTCTCTGAATGCTGTACAGTCTGTTCAAAAGATGAAGAAACAGCTGGGTGTTGTAGAAGAGCAATTACGGGTTGTTCAATGTAGCCTTGAAACAAAGACGTCAGAAGCGGTAGGCTACCTGAAACAGGCTAATAGGCTGGAGGAAGAAAACCGCTATCTGAGAAAACATTTAAAAACACATCTAAATACTGCGATTGCAAACAGGATTCTGGAAGAAGAGAATCTCCTGACCGAAGCGGAGACAGACGGATATTTGGAGCCATCCGCCATGGAATCTATGGCAGATGGGAAGATACCATCATCGTTTTCGGAAGCAGTGTCAAAGGACAGAAAAATGCGTAATGAAGTTTCCGCTGCGCTTAGGCTTATGTGGGAATCGTCGGAAGGGGAAGAGCTATGAAACGGCCAACAGTAGCCAGTAACGATAAACTCATGAGTGAGTGGGATTTTGAAAAAAATGCGGCATTGGATCCTGAGCAGATAACCTTGGGGTCGGAAGTTATGGCATGGTGGAAGTGTGAGGGGCATAGTTATCTACAGATGGTAAATCACCATACACATGGGAGCAAGTGCCCGTATTGCTATGGAAAGCTCACATTATCAGGAGTTAACGATCTTGCTACGAAAAACCCAAAACTTGCAGGACAGTGGGATTATGTTAAAAACGGGACACTGAAACCGGCTGATGTCAGGGAACATTCCAATAAAAAAGTCTGGTGGAAATGTCAAAGGGGACATTCCTGGATGGCATCGCCCAATAATCTCAGTAGCGGTGATGGATGCCCGTATTGCGGTAACAAAAGGATTCTTAAAGGAGAGAATGATCTGAAAACCATTTATCCGGAAATAGCAGAACAATGGGATCATGAAAAGAATAAAGGATTTGCGCCGGATATGGTGACACCAGGGAGTAATAAATATGTCTGGTGGAAATGCTCAGAAGGACATTCCTGGCGGGCTGTTATCAATTCACGAACCATAAGAAAAATGGGATGTCCATATTGTGGTGGAAGGAAGCGGCTGGTTGGGTACAACGATCTGGCTACAGTAAATCCTGAGCTTGCGGCACAATGGGACTCTGACAAGAATGCGCCTTTAAGACCGTGTGACGTAACTGCCCATTATAAGACTAAAGTATGGTGGAGGTGCTCGAACGGGCATTCATGGAGAGCACAAGTGAGCAACAGGTCGAATGGGACAGGATGCCCTTATTGTAAGGGGAAAAGAGTTATAGTTGGAAAGACAGATCTGCTTAGCACTCATAAAGAGATTGAGGAAATATGGGATTATGATAGAAATACGATAAGACCGGATTCAATCAGCCCATGCTCAGGGAAAAAGGTCTGGTGGAAATGCTCGAAAGGACATGAGTGGAGTGCTTTGGTATCAGATGTGGCTATTGTCGGGACAAGGTGTCCGATCTGTGCCGGCCATAAGATAATTGTTGGAGATAATGATCTTGGTACTGTAAGACCAGATATAGCGGCTGAATGGGATTATGAAAAAAATGGCAGACTTAAGCCCGAAGATGTCACGGTCAGCGGGAAAAGACATATATGGTGGAAATGCATTAACGGTCATAGTTGGAAAGCTCCAATATACAGAAGAACGTCAGGCTCTGGGTGTCCATATTGTTGCAACCGCTATATAGCAATAGGGGAATCCGACCTTGCGACGTTAAGACCGGATCTGCTGAAACAATGGAATTTTGAAAGAAATACAGATATTGCTCCAACAGAGATTCCGCCTGGCTCAAATTATAAGGTCTGGTGGCGATGTGAAAAAGGTCATGAATGGAAAGCAACGGTGGTTGGCAGAGCTGTAAATGGGAATTGCTGTCCATATTGCAAAGGTAAAAAAGCAATAACAGGAGAAAATGATTTGATGACAATCCGCCCCATGCTGTTGAAGGAATGGCATACAGAGAAAAATGTAGGAATTGATCCATGTAAGTGCAAACCTCAATCATATAAGAGGGTATGGTGGAGATGTGGTAAGGGACATGAATGGATTGCGTCAATACAAAGCAGAACTAAAGGAAGTGGCTGCCCATACTGTTCAGGACAGATAAGGATAAGGCCACATTTTGTATCATAAGAAAGGGGTTGGTGAAAACTGAATACTGATTATATCAGGAAGGCGTATCACAGGTCGCGTGATGCACCTTCTTTCTTTATGCCAGCGGCAGGGAAGACAACTTATACTTACGAAAGGAGGAATACCAAAATCTGGCAAAATGAACATTATATCATTGATAACAAATTGTGGTTACCCGTGATTACGATAAAAAATGAACATTTCCCTGCTGTATCAGAATTTTGGTTACCGAGCCTATGGCACTATCGGTAGATGTACCAAAGAATCTGGGAGTCGTGAAGAATAAAGTGGCTCTCGGACTGACCAAACGGCAGCTGATCTGCTATCCGTGCGGGATACTGCTGGGTGTACCGACTTACTTTTTGACGAAGGGAGTGATCGGAGGAACGCTGGCGGCACTGCTTATGATCGCTCTGATTCTGCCGTTTTTTCTGCTGGCTCATTTTGAGCGGGATGAAAAGCCGGCAGAGGTCGTATTAAGGGAAATGATAGAGCATAAGTATAAACGCCCGCAGTACAGACCGTACCGGACGGAAAATCTGTATGAGATCCTGGCCGAGCGGGAAAAGATTGAAGAGGAGGTGGCAGTACTTGAAGGCAGGAAACAGCGCAGAGACTAAACCTGCGCAGAGTCATACCGGCGGGAAGGCGAAAAAACTCACGCCGGAGGAAAAGCAGAGATTAAAGGAACTGAAGAAGGAACTGGCAAAGAT
>JAILDD010000068.1 GCA_024689605.1 Lachnospiraceae bacterium | reverse complement strand
TGACACAAAGGAATGTGGGATAAAGGAAAGGCGGGATATAGCACGGGAACAGGGCTTTTGCTGTGCACATATTGCTCTTGCCAAGACAGCGGGGCTTCCAAAGGAAACAGAGGCATTGACACCCGGATATGCGCTGTGGCTAAAAAGGGTATTCGCAGAGGCCGGCATAGATATTGCCGTGCTGGGTAATTACCAGAATCTCGCGCACCCGGATCCGGAAAAATTAAGGACGATACAGGAACGCTATTGTGCCCACCTGCGTTTTGCATCATTGCTGGGATGTGGAATGGTCGGAACGGAAACCGGTGCGCCAAATGAAGATTATCATTATGACAAGGAGGCCTGTCGCAGCAAAGAGGCTCTTGATATCTTCATAAATAATCTGCGTCCTGTAGTATCCTATGCAGAAAAATGTGGCGTGATCATAGCAATTGAGCCTGTATATAAGCATATAGTATGGAATCCCCGTCGAGCCCGTGAAGTTCTTGACCGCATCGCGTCTCCGAATCTTCAGATTATTTTTGATCCCGTAAACCTGATAGATCCTGAATGCATAGAGTCGAGGGACGAAGTGATAGAAGAGGCAATGGACATCCTTGCACCTGAGATAGCTATGATACATCTTAAAGACTATATCTTTGAAGATGGAAAAATGAAGGCAGTTGGATGCGGATATGGTGAGATGGATTACCATAAGATAGTGCAGTTTGCGGAAGAAAAGAAACCATACATTCATGCTACCCTTGAGAACACGACACCTGAAACGGCGGTACATTCCAGGGAAGTGATAGAAAGCTTAATTAAATAAAACTTCCCACTCACAGAACTAGTCAGAACGACACTCGCAATTGCACCGGAACAATCACGATGCGCATATGCGAGTCGTCGTTCTGCTTACCGCAGACTATATGTGGGAAGTTTCGGTAACTATATTGTAATAACAAAACAGACAGGAGAATGATTACATGACAACAGAAACAAGAGAGCAGATACAGCAGTACATTGATTATCTTCTTGAAAATTCAAGTGCAGAGAAGCCTATGTGGAATAAGGAGATGATCCTGCAGGGGCGTCCGAATAAATGGAATTACATTGACGGCTGTATGATCACTGCATTGATATCGCTTTATGAAATTACAGGTGAAGAGCGTTACTTTACTTTTGCTAAAGATTTTGTTGACTATTTTGTGCAGGAAGACGGCACAATAAAAACATACGATATTAAGGAATACAACCTTGATAATATCAATACCGCAAGCAATTTATTTTTCCTTTATGATAAAACAGGTGACGAGAAATATAAGCTTGCACTTGACCATGTAAGGGAACAGCTTACCGGAATGCCCAGGACAAATGAAGGGAGTTTTTGGCATAAGGAGATTTATCCAAATCAGGTTTGGCTGGATGGCCTGTATATGGCAGAGCCTTTTTATATGAGATATGAAACACGATTCAATAAGATGGAAAAGTGCAATGATGTCATACACCAGTTTGAAAATGTGGAAAAGAACATGAAGGATCCGAAGACAGGACTGTATTATCACGGATATGATGAGAGTCGTGAAATGTACTGGGCAGATACCGAAACAGGCTGCAGTCCGAATTTCTGGTTGAGGTCCCTGGGCTGGTTTACTCTTGCACTGGTGGAAACGGCACAGGCAACGGATGAGTCATTGTATTATGAAAAAAGATATCTTCAAAAACTTCTGGAAAACTTAGTGGATGCACTTGTTCCGTTCCAGGATGAAAGTGGTATGTTCTACCAAGTGGTGGATCATCCGAAGACCGAGGGAAATTACCTTGAGACATCAGGCACCGCACTTATTTCTTATGCGATATTAAAAGCGGTTCGTTTAGGATATCTTACACCGCGTTATGCAGAGATGGGAGAGCGGGCATTCGATGGCATTGTTGATAAGTATCTTTCGGAGAATGAAGACGGAACCCTTAAGCTTTCAGGAATCTGTCTGGTAGCGGGACTTGGTGGAAAACAGCACAGGGACGGGTCTTTGGAGTACTATTTCAGTGAGCCTGTAGTTGAAAATGAGGCTAAGGGTGTTGCTCCTTTCTTACTGGCATATACTGAGATGATACGGAGAAATGCTAACTGATGACAACACAACAGATTTTTATTGAATTTATACAGGAGCAGTTATGGAATTTGAGATAGCAGGCATATTCAGTAGAAGCGTTACAATTGAAAGAAATAACACAGACCGTTTTGAAACAGAAGAAGAATGTATTGTCAATGTAAACGGGAAAGAATATGTCCGTACAAAACGCAATGTCATCACCATTGACGGCCTGGATCCGGAACATAAGTATAAAGTATCCGTATGCAGTGCTGACGGAAATGACTATAACGAATGTGCGGTGCAGACAAAGTCTGAGAACATTCTTCTGAATGTCAGGAGTTTCGGAGCCCTGGGCGACGGAATGCACAATGATACCCCTGCTATCCAGGCTGCCATAATGGGATGTCCCGATGACGGAACGGTATATGTGCCTGCGGGAACATATCTTACAGGACCGTTATTCTTAAAGAGCCATATGACACTGTGGATAGATGAAGGTGCAGTACTGCTGGGAGATACTGACAGAGCTAATTACCCTGTGCTTCCCGGTATGGTGCGTGACCTGTACGACAATGATAAGGAATACAATCTCGGAAGCTGGGAAGGAAATCCCTTAGACAGTTTTGCATCATTGATCATGGCGATAAACGCTGAAGATATTTCTATCATCGGTCGTGGCATTATTGACGGGAATGCGGCAAACAGCGACTGGTGGATTGACGCAAAGAAAAAAAGAACCGCATGGCGTCCCAATCTGATAAATTTCATACGCTGCAAAAATATCCGGATGCAGGGACTTACTCTTAAGAATTCAGCCTGCTGGTGCATACATCCCTATTATTCAGAGAGTCTCAGTTTTATGGACCTTACGATACAGAATCCTTCAGATTCGCCGAATACGGACGGATTTGATCCGGAAAGCTGCGAAGATGTATGTCTTATCGGAACTACCATATCGGTAGGGGATGATTGTATTGCACTTAAGAGCGGAAAGCTTTATATGGCAAAATATCATCACAGGGAGACAAAAAATGTTACGATCAGAAACTGCAGACTGGAAAAAGGCCATGGATCTGTGACCATCGGTTCCGAGATTGCAGGAGGTGTCAGCAATGTGCATGTTTCCAGGTGCATATTTGCAGGTACGGACCGCGGAGTACGCATAAAGACCAGACGGGGCCGCGGGGAGCGTTCGATACTTACTGATCTGTTTTTTGAGAATATCAGTATGGATCATGTGCATATGCCCCTTACCGTTAACATGTTTTATTTCTGTGATCCTGACGGACATACGGAATATGTTCAGAGTCAGGAAGAGTGTCCTGTTGATTACCGTACACCGAGGGTAGGGAGCATTACCATTAAGGATGTGGAGTGCACAGGAGTAGACGCCTCTTTCGTATGTGCGGTCGGGCTTCCTGAGGCACCGGTAGAAAAAATCTCACTGGAAAATATAAATGTTTCCTATCTTGAAGAGGATAAACGGGTCCCGCAGCGGCCTGTCATGATGGACGGATTTCCTGAAATGTCCGGACGGAGCATCTATCTAAAAAATGTAAATGAAATTGAAATTAAAAAAATTTCTATTAAAGGTAGCGTTGATAATGATATAATGTATGAAAATGTCAAAAGTGCGCTGATAGATGGATTGCTTCTGTAACGAGGGACAGTTATGAATACAGCAAATGGTGAATTTGATTTATCCATACAGGAATTCGGACATTTTCTCGAAGTGTCGGAGGGGGCAGAAATTGTGTATGATCCGGCGGCAGACCTGGTGGAGGTATTTAAATACGGTTATGAAAATAAGATCATATTTAGCGGGACGCTGTCAGATTCTGCCAGGCTTCTGGAGGCTTCGGGTACTGAAAGTTCAAAGAAACAGATAGAATCTCTGTATAATGCATTAAAATCAGGAAAAGAGAGTTTTAGTGAAAATATTGACCTGCATAAAGGCAGATATCTTATAAGGTATAAAGTTTACAAATATGAAGGAAATAAAGTATATGGTGTATTTATTCCGCTTTTAAAAGGAGGCTTTATTCCTGCCTACAGACGGTCCAGCGATAAGGATGCCATGCTTGCCATGCTGAATAAGCGTGCTATAAAGGAATATGCACACAAGGTTTGTGCACAGGATGACTGTCCGACTACTTATATCATCATGTTTGATCTGGATAATTTTAAAGTAGTAAATGACAGTTTTGGGCATGTTTTCGGTGATGAAGTTCTGCATACTGTGACTTCTATTATAAATAAAGCAATAGGTGATCATGGCATGGTCGGAAGGGTCGGCGGCGATGAGATAATGATAGTCACAAAGGGGATTGGCGACAAAACTGAATTACGCCCTTATATGAGAGAAATACGTGTAAATGTTGAAGAGCAGTTTAAGGATAAGCTGAATGGAATCTCCCTTACCTGTTCCATGGGGGCAGCTGCATATCCGGACCATGGGGACAGCTGTGACAAAGTGCTGGATATTGCCGACAAGATGCTTTACCTTGCAAAGGAGAAAGGGCGTAACCGTTACATAATATACACTCCTGATATGCATTCACAGCTTATAAAAGCTCCGGAGAAAAGCGAAGCCGGACTTAAAACGGTGCTTGCCAACAATTTTGATAAGGTAAGCATAATCCATTACATGATGGAAGACTATCTTAAAAAAGGCACCAGCAGCAATGCTATAGCTTTTGGGAATGTTGGCAATGCCTTTAATCTTCAGGAAATACTTATCGTTTATGAAAATGCCAAGGTTGGTTTTAGATGGTCCGTTGATAATTCTGAGTTAAGTGAAGCTGATCTTAAGTGGATGGAGCTTAATGATGAATTTTACTCACAGTTTAATAAGGACGGAATGTTTGTAGTTGACGGCCTCTACGACCTGGTTGGAGAAAAAGAACGTTATAAAGAAAAAATTGTTGAAAGAGGGGCAGAGTCTGTACTTTTTTACCGGCTTAAGAAAGATGACGATTACCAGGGTTTTGTATTGTTTGTAAAAAAAGGCCAGAGACAAAAATGGTCAGAGTATGAACTTTTGGCCCTTTCAACCATAGGCAAGATTTTTGAATTGTCAGTACAGGGACAGTAAACAGGTTTGCACGTTTCTATAAAGTGTTACGGTTGACAAATTTCATAAAATGGTCTTTAATATAAGGACGTGTTGAGGGAGTAGCTTGCGAGCCTTTTTATACCGTGGTGTCTGGTTGAGGCTGCAGCGTGTTTCGTCAGGACGGGAAAGAGGCCAACTATAATCTATAATAAGGTCGGTTTCCCCGGGACATGTTTCAAAAAGCGAGACTTACACCATGGTTTTTCTGTGGTGTAGGTTTTTTTTATACCCGCAGAGCCGCAGGAACTGTAGCAGAACCACTGTTGGTTCATCAGAAGGGGCGCAGGTGCGCAGAAAGAGGGAAGAATGCTTACTTATCTCGAATTCTTAGTTGTAGGGTTTTACGCACTTATAAAAGGTGCGGACATGTTTGTGGACGGAAGTTCTGCCGTGGCAAAGAGGTTCAGGGTACCTGGAGCGATAATCGGTCTTACCATAGTAGCCATGGGAACCAGTGCTCCGGAGCTTGCGGTGTCTGTTACTTCGGCACTGAAGGGATCCAATGAGCTTGCCATAAGTAATGTAATAGGCTCAAATCTTTTCAATGTCCTGATGGTGCTTGGTATCTGTGCAATACTTCACCCGGTGCCGGTAGATTCTTCTATATTAAAGAGGGATTTTCCGCTGAATATCCTTGTTACGCTGGCTATGCTCATAGCGGCACCGTTCGGACTGAAGGCAGCCTTAGTTGCAGCGGGAGATGCCGGACTTAAAATGTCTGACAGGGTTTATAACCTGGGCCGGCTTTTCGGTATAGGCATGCTTATATTCTTCATTATATATATAGTAGTTTTGATAACGGAGGCAAGAAAAAATCCGACAGCGGAAGAAGAAGACGCGGGGGAGTCTATGCCCATGTCGAAAACAATATTTTCAATCGTTTTTGGCATAATCCTTATCGTGTCCGGTGGCGAGGCTGTTGTTGAGTCAGCAAAGAACATCGCATACACCCTTGGCATGTCGGAGACTCTGGTAGGACTTACCATAGTGGCTGTAGGAACATCACTTCCGGAACTGGTTACATCCATGGTGGCCGCAAAGAAGGGCGAAGTGGATATGGCCGTGGGAAATGTGGTAGGTTCCAGTATTTTCAATATTATGCTTATACTCGGTGTTTCCTGCACGATCCTTCCGGTGGGAGTAAACTTCGCATCAATGATAGATATAGGCATTCTACTGCTGGTGGGAATAATAAGTTTTATTTACTGTCTCTGCGGGAAAAAAGTGGGCCGGGTAAAGGGCATTACCATGGTGGCCATGTATGTGGCATACGTGGTATTTGCATATCTTAGGGACGTTGGGTAATCTATGAGTAATTTTTTCGGAAAAAGCCATATAGTGAATCGCCGCAAACCCGGAGGATATGATGCCGGGGATTATGATGACGAGTACGATGACGACGAGTATGATGATGACGACGATGAGTACGACGACGACGATGAGTACGATGACGACGATGAGTACGACGACGATGATGAGTACGATGATGATGACGAGTACGATGATGACGACGATGACGATGATGATGACGATGACGACGATGATGAAGAAGCTCGCCGCATAGCTCTTCGGGAAGAGGAACGCCGCCGTAAAGAAATGGCCAAAGCTGCCAGAAAACAGCAGGCAGAGGAACGGAAGGCGGCTGCCAGGGAACAGAAAGAACAGTCGGCTGCTGAGCGCAGGGCAAAGGAAGCGCAAAAGAAAGAGCGTGATGAAACAAGGCGCGATGCCCGGGATGCGGATAAGAAGAAACGTGAAGCAGCAAAGCGTGCCAGACAGCAAAAGAAGGATGAAGAGGCTGAAAAGCGGTCCGAAAAGGAAGCACGCAAACGCAAAGCTGCTGAAGCTAAAAGGGAAGCTGAGGAGGAGCGTGCTGCCAGGGCCCACGAGAAAGAGCGTCGTCTCAGGGAAAAAGAAAGGGCTGAAGCAGAGAGAGAATGGCAGCGTCAGGATAAAGCCAGGGCAGCAGCTGCAAAAAGGCAGCGTGTCCGGGATGACTCAGACGAGGAATCCTCGGGACGCAGGCGCGGCAGGCGGGAAAAGGAGTATGTATACGTAGAACCGCCAAAGAAGAAAAGTCATCTGCTCAGAAACTTCATTATAATAATACTGCTGCTCATTGCCATTTTATTCGGCGGTCTTTATGCTGGAGTAGGCTATGTCTACAGCAAGATGCATTACAATGAGATTGCATCGGTGAAAAGTGAGAGCCCCTACGAAGGTCATGTCATAAACGTGCTTATGATAGGCAATGACTCCCGCACCGGTGATGATGATGGCAGGTCGGATGCCATGATACTGGTATCAATGAGCTCCGTGACCCACGAGATACTTTTTACATCCGTTCTGCGTGATGTTTATGTGGATATCCCGGGGCATGGCAAGAATCGTCTGAATGCCGCATATGCATATGGCGGGCCGGAGCTCCTGATGGAGACCATAGAGCAGAACTTCGGCATAAAAGTAAACCGTTATGTCAGCGTGAATTTTGAAGCTTTTGCGACTTTGGTGGATGCAGTGGGAGGCGTGGACATAAATGTCACTAATGAGGAAGTCCAGTGGATAAATGCCTATCTGAACGAATACAACATGCTGCGGGGTATGGATATAACCACAGATTACATGGATACATCCGCCAGTGGATGGCAGCATTTGAACGGTGCACAGGCACTGGCATACTCAAGGATCCGCTACATAGGAACGGACTTTGAAAGGACCAACAGGCAGCGCAAGGTCATAAATGATGTAATTGATAAGCTGCCTAACGCCATGATGAACAACGGCCCCCAGGTCATAGAAGATGTGTGCAGCGAGCTTACCACCAATCTGACCCAGAACGAGTGCTATTTCCTGGTTCTTCAGGCCTGGAAGTTTAAGCTGTACGGAAGGGATTCCGGCAGCATCCCTCTGGAAGGCACCTGGAGCGACTACACCACTGACAGCGGCATGATGGTCCTGAAGATAGACTTAGACGCCAACAAGCAGTACCTGCAGGAGAAGCTCTACATCAAGCCACAAACCTCAAATACATCCGATACCCCGGATTCTTCGGGTGGTGAAGAGGATGAATAGTTGTTAAATAGCTTCATTTGCAGATGCGTGTCAGCCGGGAGGACGCATAGATTAAAATAGTATTTTATTGTAGAAAAGAGGATTGATACATTAATGGAACCTGAAGAAACCGAACAGGTCACTAAACAGAGCCCAATGCTGAAGGTCGCCACCTTCATAGTGGACAGGAGAAACCTCTTCTTCCTTCTTTTTGCATTGGGAATGATATTCTGTGCTATTTCAGCAAGCTGGACAAAGGTAGAGAATTCCCTGGCGGCATACCTTCCGGATACAATGGAAACCCGTGTTGGCCTGGATCTTATGGACGAGCAGTTCGTAACCTATGGTACGGCCAGGGTTATGGTCATGAACATTGACCTGGATAAGGCAAATGATATCGCTGACGAGCTCAGGAAAAACAGCGAGATCGCGATGCTTTCTTATAATGAGACAACTGATCATTATAATAATTTCTCTGCATTATACAGCCTTACATTTGTATATAAATCCGATGATGATAAGGCCTTGGAAGCATTGGAAAAGGTAAAGGAAAGCCTGTCAGAGTATGACATTTACGTCTCCACCTCCATGGGCGATCCTCAGGCCGAACTGCTCGCACAGGAAATGAAGCCTATCCGTATCATAGCGGTACTCGTAGTTCTGACCGTACTTTTGCTTACATCCCAGACATATGCGGAAGTGCCGGTGCTGCTTATTACTTTCGGTGCGGCCGCGCTGCTTTCTGCGGGTACCAACTTCCAGTTCGGAACCATATCCTTCGTGTCCAATTCCGTAACCATAGTCCTGCAGCTGGCACTGTCCGTTGACTATGCGGTTATTTTCTGTAACAGGTACAAGGAAGAACATCAGACTCTGGGAATAAGGGAGGCCTGTATAGTTGCCCTGAGCAAGGCGATACCGGAAATCTCTTCCAGCTGTCTTACTACTGTCGGCGGCCTGCTGGCTATGATGATGATGCAGTATGGTATAGGCTCCGACCTTGCTACCTGTCTGATAAAGAGTATCTTCTTTTCACTTATGTCGGTTTTCCTGCTGATGCCGGGACTGCTGATGCTTTTCGGTCCTTTAATGGACAAGACTAAGCATAAGAGCTTCATACCCAGGATTGATTTTGTCGGAAAATTTGCATTTGCAACGAGAAAGTTTGTGCCCATCATATTCCTGGCTGTTATGGTAGTGGCCTTCTTCCTTCAGAATAAATGTCCATACGTATTCGGATATTCACTGCTGAAGACGCCCATAAAGAATGAAGTGCAGATAGCAGATGGGCTGATAGAGGAAAGTTTTGGGCGTAATAATTTCGTGGTTATGTGTTTCCCTAAGGGAAATTATGAATCGGAAAAAAAGCTGATAGCCGATCTTGAGCGTGAGCCCCAGGTGGACCACTGTATGGGTCTCGGCAATACCAAGCTGATGGGACATTCCCTGACAGATAAGCTCACCGCCAGGGAGTTCTCGGAGCTTATGGATGTGGATTATGAAGTTGCCGAGCTCCTGTATACAGCTTATGCGGTGAATGATGAAAATTACGCCAAGCTGGTAAACGGCATCAGTACATATTCAATCCCCTTAATAGATGTGATCATGTTCCTGTATGACGAAGTGCAGGAAGGCTATGTAACTCTTGATGATGATGTATATGACCGGCTGAAAAAAGCTCATGACACCATGCTGGTTCTGCGAAACATGCTCGAGGGTGAGGAATACAGCAGGATACTGGTGTATATTGATCTTCCCCAGGAGGGCGAGGAGACTTTCGCTTTTCTTGACCGGATGCATGAGATAGGCGAGGTTTACTATCCGGAAGACCAGATAATACTGACAGGTGATTCCACCAGCCAGCGAGACCTGAAAAACACATTCGCCAGAGATAATATCATAGTAACGGTGGGTTCCATACTGATAGTCCTGGCGGTACTGCTCTTTACATTTATGTCGGCGGGCATGCCCCTGCTTTTGATCGCAGTCATAGAGGGTGCCATCTGGATAAACTTTGCGACCCCGACATTGCAGCAGAATAATGTGTTCTTCATGTGTGAGCTGATAGTCAGTGCCGTGCAGATGGGTGCGAATATCGACTACGCTATCGTTATAGCCGGACGCTTTATGGAAAACAGAAAGACGATGGACAGGAAAGAAGCTGTTATCGAGACACTGAACTTTGCTTTCCCTACCATAATAACCAGTGGATCCATGATGGTGTTTGCGGGTCTGCTTATAGGACGGCTTTCTTCCAACGGTTCCATCTGCGGTATAGGAAAATACCTGTCGCAGGGAACAATTATCTCCATCATACTCGTTATGTTTGTTCTGCCTCAGATCCTTCTTATAGGCGAGCGGATAATAGAAAAGACCAGCTTCAAAGTATCTGTTCCTATAAAACTCGACAGGGTTCGCGGCTATGTAAGAGTCGACGGTCTTGTAAGGGGACAGGTAAACGGCTTTGTTGTGGGTGAGATGCATGGCGTGGTAAGAGGCGAAGTAAATGCTATCGTATCCATGGGCGGCATGTCTGTTGTGGATCCGGAAGAAGCCGAACATCTCCTGCCGGGGGATGTGATCCTGCCGGATGATGTGGGGGCCGCGGAAGGAGTGGAAGTCCCGGATACTGAGGATCTGACCGTCGCGGAAGAAACAGCAAATGATGACGGAATGTCTGAGAATACAGCTCAGGCAGATGCATCTGACAGTAAAGGAGATGCAAAGTCATGAGAAAATTTAATTTAAGATCTGAAAATAAAATATCCTTTACACGCGTGGTTACGATTCTTATGATAATCGTTTTGTGCGCAAATATTACCTTTGATGCACTGACAGTGTCTGCGTCACAGGGGATACCGGAAGGCTACACCGAGTATGATCCGGATGAAGAGAATAAGGATGACGAAGACGAAGCAAATGAAGAAGAGGAAGACTCTGCTTCTGAAAACACTCTTTCGGATAATGAAGCAAAGAAAAAAGTTCGCATAGAGATAGGCTCTCTGTCGGAACTGCGGGAGCTTTCCGAAAATTGCCACGATGATACCTGGTCTGATGATAAGGAAGTGTTTCTGACAGCGGATATATCCCTGACAGGATCTGATTTTACATGCATACCGTATTTCAATGGTACCTTTGACGGAAATGGATACAAGATAAACGGATATGTATACGGCGGAGACGGATATGTAACCGGCTTCTTCCGTTATCTTGGTGATGATGCCATAGTCAGCAATATGAACATTGGCGGAACCATACAGGCCATAGGCGATAAGCAGGTGACCGGCGGTATAGTCGGTATAAACAGAGGTCGTGTAATAGACTGCGAGTTTATGGGGCGTGTGGAAGGCAAGTCTGTAACCGGCGGCATAGCCGGAATAAATGAGGCAAACGGCGACATCATCGACTGTCACAATAACGCTGCGGTAAACGGATATTATTTCACCGGTGGCATATGCGGAAAGAATTATGGGATGATCTCTGCCTGCATTAACAATGGTTCTCTGAATGAATCAGCCGAATGGATTAATGGTGAAGATGAAATGGACAGTGATGTGCTGCAATTGCTCAAGCTTCAGTCACTTAAGGAAATAAGGATACAGAGCGGACTGGATACAGGCGGCATAGCCGGTTTTTCAAGGGGACTTATAATAAGGTGCGAAAATCAGGGATCCGTCGGGTATCCTCACGCCGGTTACAACGTGGGCGGTATAGCCGGCAGACAGTCCGGAACCATCATAAGCTGCACGAATAAAGGCGAGGTAAACGGCCGAAAGGATGTAGGCGGCATCGTGGGACAGATGGAGCCTTTCCTGGAGCTGAATTCCACCGAGTCCCTTTCCACTTACGTAACTGAGCTTCATGATATGATCGATAAGCTCTACAACGATATGGATGAGGGAAATGCGACTCTTAGCGCAGACTTTGATCTTCTGAGGGATACAGCGGATGCTTCTGTGGATACCATGGATTCCCTCAGCACCGGAGTGGAGGATTATGTCAATACAAATACCGAAACAATAAATGACGTGGGTGACAGGGCCGACCAGGTAATGGAGATGGCACCGAAGGTTGTTGACAATGTGAATGCCGCCAGCAAGGATGTTGATGACCTGAACAAGGCTCTGGATGACTTGAGTGATGCAATAGACGGTATCACGGACTATAAGGGTGAAGACAAAAAGACAGTTGACCGCGAAAGGAACAATATAGAAGAGCAGCGCAGGATCATGAATGAGCAAGCTGCCCTGACGGAAGAAAAGTCAAATGATATTTCAGAGATCACTGCAAAATACAAGAGCAACCCTTCAAGGCTGTGGACAGATCCTGCTTCTGCGGAAGACAGGAGCAAGCTGGTAAATGACCTTACTGCTCTTATGAGTGCTTATACAAAGGAAACTGATGCCATATCCAGCATAGCTGCATCAACGCTTATTCTGTCGAGAATATATGCAGAATATGCTTCCGACGGAGTGGAAGATGCTTCCGATGCCATAGATGACGCTTCCGATGCGGCAGAGCGGGCTAAGAAGAGTGCGGATGTTGCCCAGGAAGGCGTGGATGATATTGTAACCTACCTGAATGCAGAAAAGGAGCTTGAACTGGTGGGGATCAGCAGGAGCGTGGAGGATGATGCAGATACCCTTAATGCCCAGATGCATCAGATAAGCGATATCATGGGCGTGCTTTCCGAGCATGCGGATGATTATCCTGCTACGGTAAATGATGACCTCCGTGATATAAACGACCAGCTGGATAAGATTTACAACATAATAAATGATGACCTTACCCGTATGGAAGGGGGAGTGGAGGAATACTACAGCGATGTATCCGAAGAGTCCCTTCTGAAGGCTATCGACGGCAAGGTTTCTTCAAATGTTAACTACGGCAGCATAAACGGAGATATAAATGTAGGCGGTATCACCGGTTCCATGGCTATTGATGAAAATGATCCTGAGGAGAATGCTGCGGGCACGGTTGAGACCGAGCTTGGCGGAAGGTATACCACCAGGAACATACTTCATAACTGCATAAACCACGGTTATGTGACCGCAAAGAATGACGGTGCCGGCGGCATAGCGGGCTTTATGAAGCAGGGTATTATAAATGCTTGTTCATCCTATGGTCCCGTAAAGAGTTCCGGCGGAAGTTATGTTGGAGGTGTGGCAGGACAGTCTCTTTCCTATATAAAAGGCTGCTTTTCTCTCTGCACCCTTGAGGGCGAGGATTACATAGGAGGAATAACAGGCTACGGCACTACGATATCATCCTGTTATGCAATGCCCCATATTCCCACAAAGAGCGGAAAGTGCGGAGCTATTGCCGGACAGATAGAGATCAGTGACGATACGGAAGAGCTTATGCTTGAGAACGTTACTCTGAATTATTATGTAAGTGAGGATCTTTTCGGTATAGATAACATCAATTACGTTGGAGCTGCCGAAAGGATAAGCTATGAGGAGCTGCTCAAGCTGGGGAACTGTCCTTCGGATTTCAGAAACCTGACAGTGCGATTCTTTGTTGATGATAACGTGGATGAAGATGAAGACGAGGATCTCAGGGAGATAGGGACCCAGGCACTTAAGTTCGGTGACAGCGTTGACCTGATAGTCTATCCTGATATACCTGCTAAGGATGGATATTACGGTTCATGGTCCGAGCTTGATACGGATACCATAGACGGAAACCTGGTCATAATCGCTGAATACAAGAAAAATGTGACTACCGTTGAAAGCAAAGAGCATGAAAGTGCATCGTCAAACAGGGCTCTTGCACTGGTGAGCGGACAGTTTGATGAGGATGCTGAGCTTCACGTATTCAATAATGCTGTAGCAGATATGGAAGAATATCATAAGCTTCCTTTTATCGAGCAGACTGTCTATGCCATAGAAATGACGGGCAGCAGCGGAATCGATGAGGACGGAGCACAGATAGATGCTGTATTAAGAATACTGAATCCTTATGACAAGAATATAAGTGTATATAAGTATAACGGATCCGGATGGGAGCCTTGCAATTATCTGATAAGAGGTTCGTATGTGGAACTGGAGATGCCCGGTGAGTATCCGTTGTACTGCATAGTACATGAGTATGACTATAAGCTTATGGCAATAGTTGGCGGTTCAGGTCTTGCGGTTATAGTGATTGCTGTGTTTGTAATTCTGATGATCAGGAAGAAGCGCAAGGGCAAGGCAAAGGCGTAGCCGGCACTTTTTCTGCACCCGTTATTTCATCCATTGAATGTTGATGTTATATTCACAGAACGATTGTTGACATGCAGGGCGGAAGAATGTGGCGATGGGAGACAAGCGCAGGTGTTAGACCTGATTAGCAGAAGGAAATTATGACATATGGAAAAAATAAATGCATACGCAAAAATAAATATCACCCTTGATGTCACCGGAAGACTGCCCAATGGCTATCATACTATTAAGTCCGTGATGCAGCAGGTGGACCTTTGCGATGAGGTTACAGTTGAATGCTTTGAAGAACCGGGGATAATCCTTACAGTTGAAAGTGAATGTGAAGGAATGTCCGCAGCAGGCCATGAACTGGTACCCTGTGATGAAAAAAACATAGCATACAGGGCTGCAAAGGCGATACTTACTGAAGCTGAAAACAGGGGACTTAAGGTGCCCGGCGTACGCGTTCACTTAAAGAAAAGGATTCCTGCGGCAGCAGGACTGGCCGGAGGAAGTACGGATGCGGCTGCGGCGCTGACAGGAATAAATGAAGCCTGTGGTTTTGCTCTTTCGACAGAAGAGCTATGCGCCATAGGAAAGACTATTGGTGCGGATGTGCCTTTCTGTATAAAAGGCGGGACTGTTCTGTGCGAAGGTATAGGCGAAAAGATGACGGATCTGCCCGGACTGCCGGCCATCCCGGTTATCATAGCCAAGCCTGATGTGGCGGTATCTACGGCGGAAGGTTATGCAGGGTTAGATAAGGGACTGGAAGAAGGAACACTTAAGCATCCCGATACGGATGGTCTGGCTGCTGTTATAGAAAAGATAGAACAACATGATGTCAGCAAAGCGGTAGACAGTTTGATTCCCTTCCTGGGAAATGTTTTTGCTCCCATGACGGAGGAAAGCCGTCCGGTGATAGCTGACATAAGGCAGACAATGATTGAGTCGGGTGCTGCAGGCGCCCTTATGAGCGGAAGCGGCCCTTCGGTCTTTGCACTGTTCAGGGATGAAGCCTCTGCGGAGAAGAGTGAAGCAGCACTGAAGGAGCAGTTCCCGGAAATATTCATATATCGCGGGAAGCTTCGCGGGTAAGTACTTAAAAAAGAAGTTTTGAACGGATTAGTAAGTGGGAAGTTTTAATTGATTTATATGTACATTAAATGATAGAATGTCTGTGGCTGTTGAGAACAGTCAGAAGTACTTGAGAGGCAAATTATATCAAGTCGGGCTGCACGAGAAAAACTGATAAGTTTTGAACAGTTACAGGTTTAGAACATATTATGATACAAGATGAAGGACCGGTAGTCTGTGGATTGCAGATGCCGTTATTACAGGAGGTTTTTGATGAGTCCCCAGCTTATAGTTACGATAGTTATAATTGTAGTTTCCATCGGTGCTATGGTTGCACTTTATTTTGCCGGGAAAAAAATGAAGGGCAAGCAGGAAGAACAGCAGGCTATGATGGAGGCAAATAAGCAGACTGTATCCATGCTTATAATCGACAAGAAAAAGATGAAGCTCAAGGATACGAAACTGCCGGAATCTGTACTTAAGCAGGTGCCCTGGATATCAAGGGGTGTCAAGGTACCTGTGGTAAAGGTAAAGGTTGGTCCCCAGATCATGACTATGTTCTGCGACGAGGAGATATTTGACATCATTCCCGTTAAGAAGGAAGTGAAGGCTACCGTCAGCGGAGCTTATATCACGGCAGTCAAAGGTGTTCACGGTACACAGCTTGCAGAAAAACAGAAGAAGAAAAAGAACATTTTCAAGCGGGCAGTTGAAATGGCTCAGGAAAAAGCCGGAGCAAAGCCCTCAAAATAAAATTCACTTAAAAACCGGTCAGAAGACCGGTTTTTTATTACAATCATTCAGTGTATACGCTTCGTACATGCAGTAACCTGACGGTACAGGATCATGCGAAGAACGCTCCTGCCGTATCCTTTGATCTGATGTCCATTTCCATGTGGCATTCCGCATAGAAGGCATAATTCAGGTCGAGGTTGTAGAGGATGTCTATCTTCATCGTATCATCATCCGGCTGTTTGATGATGATGTCAGTGGTATCTATGCCAACCATGAGGGTACCCATGATGGTCTTGTAGCTGCACTGGTTCTTGCACCCTTTCAGGAAATTCATGCTGACGGAAAGGGAGCCTTTTCTTGTGATCTCGATCCTGTCATCATATATCTTCATGATGGTGTGGCAGGTTTTTTCGCCAATCTCATCAGGCTCGTCATATATCAGATATTTTACGCCTTTTTTTATGTAATACTTTCCGGGCACTATCAGTTCTGCGTTGCCCTGTTCGTTATCGGGCCCCTGGTACTGTAGTCCCTTTAGTGATATCAAAACATCTCTGGTCATTGTTCTTCTTTATATTCCTTACAGTTACTCAGTCAGAAAGATTCTCAAGGAAGGAATCCATCTGCCAGGATATGTGTGAGCGTGCCGTTGCTGCAGCTTTTTCCTTGTCATGAGCCTTTATGGCATCCATGATATCGCTATGTTCCTTTACCAGACGGGTGTGGTCGGTAAAATGTTTTATGGTTTCATACCGGTAGCGGTTTACCTGGTCTTCCATGTCACGGTTTATTTCCTGCAGCCTCGTGTTGTGGGATGCGGCGGAAATGGAGCCGTGGAAAAGTGTATCCTTTTCTATTATGGTGTGCAGATTTCCCTCTTTAAGTGCTTTTCTGAACTGTGCGTCAGCAGCTTCAATAGAGGCTATATCTTCTTCATTTGCCCGTTCACAGGCGAGCTCAGCGGCTAAAGCGTCCAGTATCATTCTGAGCTCAAGTACATCACGCATCTGCGTAAGTGTTATGGAAGCAACTTCCGCACCTCGCTTTGCCCTCATGACTACCAGGCCGTCACGCTCCAGCTTCTGGATAGCTTCCCTTACCGGGGTGCGGCTGACACCAAGCTCGTCTGCCAGATGAACCTCGTAAAGCCTGGTTCCCGGCGGAAGCTGATTTGCAAGTATCGCATGCCGCAGAGTATTATATACCACATCACGCAACGGTGTGGATTCGTCCAGTTCCAGCTTGAGTTTCTCAGCCATACATATCCCCCCTTCTTCATAAGGAACAGCAAAACTTATGCAGTCCCTGTACTGTAAAGCCCCTCGTTCATTAATTATAGCATATTATGACCGACTCGCCAAAAGTATCATTTTTGCTATAATGTAACAGTCCGTGATCCGCAGGGTTTTAGATTGAGGCATTCTGCGGTGATGGATCTATAGTGTTAATGAAGGAATTTCACAGCTTGAAACAGTTATTTGCAAAAATCATAGAAAAGCTGAAAAAGCCGGAGGTCTGGATCCCCATTGTTGTTCTGTTAGTGCTTGCGGTTCTTATGGCTCTCAGATTGTACAAGTGTCCGCTGGTAGCAATTGCAGGCATTCCCTGTCCGCTGTGCGGAACCACCAGGGCGATAAAGGCAGTACTAAGGGGCGATATAGAAATGTCTTTTCACCATCACCCGCTCTGGCCTATGACTGTATTGACGGCAGCGGGGATAGTGCTGCATGAGACCGGGGTGCTGAAGCTTCCGAAGTGGGTTGGCAATACTCTTTTGGGGATAGTTATCGCCGCACTGCTTGTCTGCTATGTATGGAGATGGATCACCGATACTCTGCCGCCGGTGTAGATCATATTATTAACTGTTTTCGCCGGTGTAGATATGTTATACTTTCATTTGTTGTGTGGCAGATGCAAAATCCTTTGCCATACCTATGGAGGGGAAGATGGGAATAGAAGTAAATAGAATAACCTGCTGCGGATGCGGCGCACCCTTGGATATGCCCAAGGCAGGCACAAGAAAAATAAAATGTCCATACTGTGACGTAGAGAATATAATAGGTACCTCTGCAGGTACCCCCGGAATATTTAACGGGGAAAATGTTGTGGGCGGTCTTGATTTTGGGCTGACCGACGCAAGTATCCATAAGCTTCTGATCGATATTCTTGCACTGGACCGGTGTACCCCTGCTGATGTTTATGAAAAAAGCGTGGTAAAAAGCGTTAATAAGCTTATTATTCCCGCATACTGGTTCGATAACTGCAGCGGTATGGCAACGGCACAGTATGAAAAGGGGCTGGAGAAGGAATACCGCGAAGTGGTATCCGATGATGATGACGGTATCCGTGTTGAGACAAAGTACCGTACGGAATGGTTTCCCATGAGCATAGCGGTTAGTGAGTCCACCGACTTCTTAGTATCTGCAAGCAAGCAGTACAACGAGATTTTTAAAATGCTTTATTCCAATACCCATTCCCCGGCAATAATAGATGTGAAGAAATTGGAATATGCCGCAGAAAGCATTGCCGTGGAAAATGATACTCCCGAAGCAGTAGCTTTTAACCAGACGGTGAAGGCGCTTATGGAGGAAGCTATAAACAATAAGGCTGTCAGCACCCTGAATGCAAAAAACATAAGGAACATACAGCTGAACGGTGTCAGCATCCACAAAGGTGATGTGAGCAAAGTTGCTGTGGGTATATATGAAATAGTGGTCGAGTACGGCGGTACGGATTATTATATCTATCTGTCGGGTGACGGCGTAAGTTACGCATACAGCACCCTGCCTTCGGACAGTAACCTCGAAGCACTTCTTGCCCAAAAGGATGAGGCTATCAAGGCTGCTGATTCAGGAAAGAGAGTGGCACTGATAATAACGGCCATTGTCCTTGCGGTGATAGGTGTTCTTACTTTAGCGGCCATCGTGGGTGTTGTATTCCTTGCTGCCGCGGCCGTGGTCTGGTTCTGCTTCGGCGCGCCCGTACAAAAGGAATATTCCGAAACGGTTAAACGTCTTGAGGAAGAAAAGAAAAACATCATGGGCGAGATCGATGTGATCAAGCAGAACTTCAAAGACAAAAAAGTTGCCCTGGCCGGAGTGCTTAATCATGTGAGCGGAGATCCTGCGGCATTCTAAAACAGGGATAAAACTGATACAGTAAGCAGGGGTGGATAGTGTCAAGTGACCTATGGAAAAAAAGAGCCAAAAATAAAGGCTCAAATGAACCTTGAAAACTGTGAATATTGATACCGAAAAGCTTTCTGAGGACTTAGGGCGCTGCCCTAAGAACCCGCAAGGGACAAGTCCCTTGACCCATTATGCGGGCGCTGCCCGCACCCGTCCTCGCCGGAAGCAGGGAAAGGTGCAATGCACCTTTCCCAACAAAAAGGATAATCCGTGAACCTTATGTCAAGGGACTTTCGCGGCATATCCTCACCGGCGTTGCCGGTTCCGGTATTCCACGATTCCCTTGACAACGGTTCCGCACCGTTTTAGGCAGAACACTGTTGCTGCATTCTGAGAATTGTTTGCTGGCCAAGGAAGATAATGAGCTGCCATTTGCCGGGCATGTTCCCGCCGTTCTTTATGACGTCATCCTCAACAGGCGGGCTGAAGTTGTTGTAACTGTGCGGTCTTAAGAAGTTGTAGTAAGCAACCCAGAGTGCGAGATCGTAGTTGGCACCGTCGTAGTTGTCGAAGCCATTAGTAGGACGATAGGAAGCCTTATAGGTGCGGTTTAGCCTTTCGATCATCTGCTTGTAGGGACGGAATTCGCGTGAAACCTCATCGTCGTTTGTAAGGCCGATGACCTGAGTGACATCGAATTTAAATTTCTCTTTGAATTGCAAAAAGAACTGCTGTGCGGCAAGGGGATAGGCACTGTAGCCGTCGGCAATGAATCTGAAGTTTTTTGGAAGTGTCTTCATATGCTGGAAAGCCATGCGCATTGCCATAATACACGATCCGACACCTCTGTTGTCGGAAACTTGATATCCGATTATAGCGCGCGTTGCGGCATTCATGATGAACCATATGTATCCCTTTTGTCCACGGACTCTGATATAGGTTTCATCAGCGGTTAAGGCAAGATGGTCAGGATCTTTCTCATAGGGGTATGTATCAACAAAAGGCTTTATGCAGACAGCAGCGGTTTTACAGTAGTTGGCGATCATCTGGTGAGATATGGATATGCCATGTATGTCATTCAAAGCCTGTGCGGTTTTGCGCAGGGAGAGACCCAGGTTGACACGGTAGGAAAGGCATAGGGACATGATATAAGCGTTGTTCTTGGTGAACTTTAGGGAAGATGCATTCTTCGGGAGAGTGGTTATGTCCATCTTGAAGAAATCCATCGTGAATTCACGGTAGATGTAGTGGAGTTTGTATTTATTTTTTCCGTAGTCTTCTTCCAGATCTTCTTTGTCAATCTTCTTCAGGTTGCGGAGATAGTAAGGACATTTGGGGTTGACACATTTATGGACAATGAAGTGCTTGCGGTCTTTCTTAGGCGTGAGGGCATGTGTGCAGTAAGGACATCTGAGTTTGAGGTGTGATGCGGCTGTGGCCTCTTGGTGGAAAGTATTCTGACAGACCTTGCACATGAGTTGGCCCTTGGCACCGTTGTTCTTATAGATATAGATTTTGGGAGCATTGCATCGAGGGCATCTGCAGTCGTCGGGGATGTCGCATTCGGAGCGTCTCCGTACCGGCTTTATGGGCTTGTAGCTGTCCTTGTACCGCCATTCAAGATATTTCATGAAGTCGCGGTAATCCCATGGATCCACATGGAGGATCAGAGGGAGTTTATCCACTTTGAACTTTTGGTATTTCGGCGAATGGGAATCATCGAAAGCCCACTGCTTTAAGGGGATATATCTACAGATAAAGTTTATCAGCCAGCAGTTCTGCTGATAAAGTTGATGACACAACTGAATAAGATAAAGTATAATGTTCATGAGCATTGTCTCCTTGGTATGAGGTGATTTTCGCAGATGACATTATACCAAAAGGGAGGTCAATGCTCTTTTTATTTGAATCTCCCGAAAATAAAGGCATTAGTAACAAAATAGGAGTGTCTGAGTTGACACTACC
>JAILDD010000023.1 GCA_024689605.1 Lachnospiraceae bacterium | reverse complement strand
CACTGTTGAAGAGTCGTGGAAGGAAGATGAGGAGATGTTCAGGACCTTTGACCAAAAAGTTGAAGACTATATGGAGGCGGATGTGCTGGGGGGATTTGAGGATTTCTTTCTGCCGGCGGAGTATTTTTACAATCATCCCCTGCATCTGAATTCTGAGGGTGCCAGGATCTATTCCGCCCGGGTGGCAGAGAAGATTAAGGAGTATAGACAGTAACTATATCGGTGTGGGGATTTTGGAATATATTTTGCACCACTTAACAGATATGGTGGTATAATAAATTAGTTTTTTATGCTCATAAGCAGATAATGCGGATATAGGTTGCTGAGCCGCAAAAAATGCGGCAGAAGGAGGTACAATGGCGAGCATCACTCTCCAGAGACTGATTGACAAATTCAAGCTGGTAAATCTCACCGAAGAGGTGGACATAAAGAAGATAAAGATCCACCAGCCTGATATCAACCGCCCGGGCATACAGCTTACGGGATACATGGAGCATTATGATGCTTCCCGTGTGCAGATAGTAGGTTTTGTCGAGTACACCTATATGCAGTCTCTTTCCCGGGATCAGAAAGAGAAGATTTATAATGAAATACTTAACCATCCGACACCGGCATTCATTTACTGCCGTGACCTGGAGCCGGATCCCTTCTTTAAGGAAACAGCCATAAAGTACGGCGTTCCTCTTCTGGGAACATCCAAGGCAACATCCGCATTCATGGCGGAGAGCATCAGATGGCTTAATGCCAAGCTTGCTCCCAGCATACAGGTACATGGTGTTCTGGTGGACATCTACGGTGAAGGCGTGCTGATCACCGGTGAAAGCGGCATCGGTAAATCCGAAGCGGCTATAGAGCTGATAAAGAGAGGACACAGACTGGTAAGTGACGATGCGGTACTTATCAGAAAGGTCAGCGAAGATACTCTTATCGGAAGCGCACCTGAGGTAACGAAGCACCTGATCGAGATAAGGGGTATCGGAATAGTTGATGTAAAGCAGATGTTCGGTGTTTCCAGCGTAAAGGATGACCAGGAGATCGACCTTGTAATAAAGCTTAAGGACTGGTCAAAGGATCAGGAATACGACCGCATGGGCTTAGAGGACGAGTATACGGAATATCTTGGAAATAAAGTGGTAAGCCACACCATCCCCATCAGGCCCGGCCGAAATCTCGCCGTAATATGCGAGTCGGCAGCAGTTAACCACAGACAGAAGAAGATGGGATACAACGCAGTTGAAGAACTGTACAAGAGAGTACAGGCATCCGTTGGCAAAAAGGAAGAGGAAGAGGAGGAATAATTTAATGGGTAAGGTTATATTTGGTGTAGATCTTGGGGGAACAACCGTTAAAATGGGACTTTTTGATCCCAACGGAGATGTTACCGAAAAGTGGGAGATACCTACAGATAAAAGCGATGAAGGAAAAAAGATCCTTCCGGATATCGCAGACGCAATAAAGAAAAAGATGGCTGAGAAGAATGTAGCTAAGGAAGATGTCATTGGTGTTGGCATAGGCGTACCCGGACCTGTAGACGGTGAGGGTGTTATCTTCAAGGCACCTAATTTAGGATGGGGAACGTTCTCAATAAAGGAGACCTTAAGCGGACTCCTTGACGGCATCAAGGTTGAAGCCGGAAATGATGCGAATGTGGCTGCTCTCGGCGAAATGTGGAAGGGTGGCGGAAAGGGCTACAGCAGCCTGGTAGTTGTTACCCTGGGTACCGGCGTAGGCGGCGGTATTATAGTAGACGGAAAGATACTGACAGGTTCTACCGGTGCCGGCGGAGAGATAGGACATATTCATATTGTGGATGATGAGCCTGATACCTGCGGCTGTGGCAATAAGGGCTGTCTTGAGCAGTACGCATCTGCCACAGGTGTTGTACGTCTTGCAAAGAGACGTCTGGCTGAGGATGATGAGCCCAGCACATTAAGAGAGAGAGAAATTTCTGCAAAGTCAGTATTCGATGCAGTAAAGGAAGGCGACAAGGTTTCAATAGAGATAGCCGAACGTTTCGGTGAGTATCTTGGAAAAGGACTTGCATCAGTAGCCTGTGTGGTAAATCCTGAAGCATTTGTTATCGGCGGAGGCGTATCAAAGGCAGGCCCCGTGCTGTTTGATTATATTGAAAAGTATTACAAAAAGTATGTTTTCCGTGGCTGCAGCGATGTGAAGTTTGCGCTGGCTGAGCTGGGAAATGATGCCGGAATATACGGAGCTGCCAAGCTGGTTCTGGGATAAAGATGGCAGAGCGGATTGTGACGGGCGAAATAATCGAACAATTAAAGCGGCTTGCGGGTGAAAGTAACGTCCGTACGGATGAAAGCATGAGCCGGCATACCACTTTTCGCGTGGGCGGAAGGGCTGCGGTTTTCGTGTCGGTCTGTGATGAAGCCGGCCTGAAGGCAGTTTTGGATTATGTTTTATCCGGGAGTATCCCATACTTCTTAGTGGGAAACGGAAGTAATCTGTTAGTGAGTGACAGCGGCTATGACGGAGTGATACTTAAGCTGGCCGGTGAATTTGATAAGATAAAAGTCGAAGGCACACGGGTAACTGCAGGTGCTGCAGCACTATTGA